>NZ_JQKG01000001.1:0-59393 GCF_000745915.1 Deinococcus misasensis DSM 22328 | reverse complement strand
GCTCTCGGCTCTCGGCTCTCGGCTCTCGGCTCTCGGCTCTCGGCTCTCGGCTCTCGGCTCTCGGCTCTCGGCTCTCGGCTCTCGGCTCTCGGCTTACAAAGTCAGAATGTCCGCCCCTTTGGAGGTCACTGCAATGGTGTGCTCAAACTGCGCTGACAGGGAGCCGTCTGCGGTCACCACGGTCCACTGGTCGGCCAGCAGTTTGGTGGCGTAATGTCCAGCGTTGATCATGGGCTCGATGGTGAACACCATGCCTTCTTTCAGGCGGGTGTTGTAGGTGCTGTTCAAAGAACGGGATTTGGGCACCCAGTGGGGAATGTCTGGCTGTTCGTGCAGTTTCTTGCCGATGCCGTGCCCGATGTACTCGCGCACCACACTGAAGCCTCTGGATTCGGCCAGTTCTTGAATGGCAAAGCCAATGTCTTTGATGTAAGAACCGGGCTTCACAGTTTTGATGGCTGCTTCCAGGCACTCTCGGGTGGTCTCCACGAGCTTCTTGGCCAGAGGAGACACATGCCCCACGGTGTAGGTGTAGCAGGCATCGCCGTAGTAACCGTTCAGTTGCACGCCGATGTCCACGCCCACAATGTCCCCTTCGCGCAGTCGGTAAGGGCTGGGGATGCCGTGACAGATGCCTTCATTGACGGCCACGCAGATGGTGTTGGGAAACCCACGGTAACCGATGTAGGCCGGAATGGCCCCTCTGGAACGGATGAAATCCTCTGCGATTTTGTCAAGTTCAAGCAAACTGGCTCCGGGTTGGACATAAGGTTCAAGGTGGCGGAAGGTTTCGGCCACCAGTCCTCCGGCTTTGCGCAGTGCTTCGATGTCATTCTGGTTTTTCAGCGTGATCCGCGACATAACGCTTTAGATTACCAGAGTTTGCTTTTTTGAAATGGTCGTTCAAGTGAGTGCACAGGGGCACTGCAAAGTCCTGCTTTTGGCATGTCATTTGAGAAAGCGTTCAGCCATCAGCAGTCAGCGGTCAGCAAAAAAGGAATTTCGTCTGCAAGTCCACAAGAAAACCTCTTGAGAAATCCTGTTCTGACAGAGACCTCAGGTTTTCAAGCATCAAAAGCCAGAGCTTCAGGGTGATCTTTTCGCTGAAAGCTGATGGCTGAGTGCTGACCGCTTTCAGACACCCTTGCATCCAGCGTCCTCCTTTGCCTAAACTGAATCCCCGTGAAGCCCATCCCTGTCCTGCTCGGTCCCACCGCCAGTGGCAAAACCGCTCTGGCCTTGCAACTGGCCCGGCGTTTTCCCATCGAAATCCTCTCTGCGGATGCCATGTTGGTGTACCGTGGCATGGACATTGGCACCGCCAAACCCACCCTGGCAGAGCGTCAGGAGGTGCCCCACCACCTGATCGATGTGACAGAGGTGCAAGAAGATTACGATGTGGCCCGCTTCGTGCAGGATGCAGAGGAGGCCCTGCAACAGATCGTGGACCGCAAACGGATTCCTCTGGTGGTGGGTGGGACCGGCTTTTATGTGAAAGCCCTCAAGCAGGGCTTGCCCCTGACCCCCAGAGTGGATGAATCGGTCCAGCAAACCCTGTGGTCTGAACTGGAAACCCGCGGTCTGGATGCCTTGCTTTCAGACATTGCACAGGTGAATCCAGAGGAAGCCCTCCGCATGCAACGCAACCCCAGAAGGGTGGTGCGTGCTCTGGAGGTGTTCCGCAGAACCGGCAAATTTCCCGGTGAGTTCGGGTACACCACGCCAGGGTTCGAGTACCAGCTTTTTGGGCTGTCACCTGCCTTGCCAGAGCTGGAAAAACGCATCGCCTTGCGTGTGGAGCAGATGTTTCAGCAGGGTCTCATTCAAGAGGTTCAAACCGTGATGGCAAAACTGGGTCCAGCAGCACGCAGGCCCACCGCGTTGCAGGCCATTGGTTACAAAGAAGTTCTGGAAGGTCTGGAAGCCGGAGAGATCGAAAAAACCATGCAGGACAAGATCGCTCTGGCCACCAGACAGTACGCCAAGCGCCAGCTCACCTGGCTGAAAACCCAGTTGCACACAGAATGCCAGCCCTTTCCTGAAGTGGAAAAAGCTCTGGAATGGTTTTTGACAAGTTGGGTGTAAAACAGCAGTTTACAGGAGAAGACAGGGAACCCCTCTGGAATGGAGCAGAGGGGGTTCTCATTTTGGGATTCCTGATGCTGGGCGAGGCACGCCTCGCCCCTACATGTGTTTTTTTCACCAATGCAGATATGGTGTTGGTGCCCTCTCTTGACATGACCTGCTTTGGGCGCAGCACGCTGCGCCCCTACATGTGTTTTCCAGATTTCTCAACGCAGAGACGGTGTTTTTTGCCCTCGGCCCTCGGCTCTGGGCCCTCGGCAATGCCCATACCCTTCTGCCTTCTGCGCTACCCCACCTCCGCATGACCCAACCCTACTTGTGTCATTGTGTTATAGTTATGATACAATGACACAAGACAGGAGGTGATCCCCACAGCATGCTGCAACTCAGGGTGGACCCACACAGTGGCATCCCCATATACCTGCAAATCCTCAGCACCATCAAAGACCACATCGAGCATGGCATCCTGCGTCAGGGAGACACCCTCCCCACCGTGCGCCAGTTGGCCACCGAACACCGCATTGCCCCCAACACCGTCATGAAGGCGTACAGCGAACTGCAACGGGAAGGCATCATCGAATCCAGACCCGGTGTGGGCACCGTCATCACCGCATCCAGCAACCAGAGGCAAGACCTGCAACTGCAAAGCGCCAGACAGGCTTTTCAGGATGCTGCTTTGCGCCTCAAACGGCTCGGGGCCAGCCTTCCAGAGATCCATTCCCTGCTCACCCAAACCTTTTCGGAGGACGTATGACCCAACTTCTTTTGTCTGCCCGTGAATTTGAAACCCCATCCCAGAGCACGCAGGCATTCCTGGTCAGCCTTCAAGGGCTTTCGGTTCGGGACCGCAAACACCTGATTCTGGAAGACCTCTGGCTGGATTTGCCCGCCGGACAGACCACCGCTTTGCTGGGTCCCAACGGTGCAGGAAAAAGCACCCTGATGCACACCCTGATGGGCCTGATTCCTCCCAGTGCCGGGCAGGTTTCCCTGTTCGGGCATGACATCACCACACAAGGGATCGAAGCCCGCAAACGCACTTTCCTGATCAGTGACAGCATCGGATTGATGGAGACTTTCACCGCTCTGGAGCACTTCGATTATGGTCAGGATGTGCGCCCGACATGGGACCAGAGCCGGGCTCTGGAGGTGGCCAAGCAATTTGGTTTGCCGCTCCATCAACCTGCCCGCAAGCTCTCAAAAGGACAAAGGATGGGACTCAGGGCTGCATTTGCTTTTGGAGCACAGCCCGAGTTGCTGCTCCTTGATGAACCCACCAACGGCCTCGATCCAGAGAACCGCTCTAAATTTCTTTCCCTGATGGTGGATTTTGTTGCAGAGGGGGGCACCGTCCTGATTGCCACCCACATCCTCAGCGAAATAGAGACCATCGCAGACCGTCTGGTGATCATGAAACGCGGCACCCTCCTGATGCATTCGGAAATGGAAGACCTGCGCCAGCACCGCAATTTGCTGCACATCAACTTTGACCGGGAACTCGCGGAGCACGAACAGGTCCGTTTGCGCAACCTGCCCGGCGTGTACAAAACCACCCCCAGAGGTCGCAGCTTGACCCTGCACGTCCGTGGAGAGGTTTCCTTGCTGTGTCAGATGGTGGAGCAGGAATTTCCAGTCCTGAACCTGCACATTCAACCGCTCACTCTGGAACAGATTTACAGTGAAGCGATGGGAGGGCACCTGTGATTCGCATGAAACGCCACGAAATCAAACAAATACAACCTGTTCTGGTGATTGCTCTCGTGCTCATGGTCCTCGCGGGTCTGGGTGGATTCTGGACCATTGAGCCGTTTGGCACAACCCATTTGCAGCAACAGCAACAGGGATTCTGGATTCTGTCGATGCCGATCCTCTCCAATTGGTTTCATCAATTTGGACCCTTTTTGATGAACAGTCTGGCCATGGTTCTGGCTCTGGTTCTGAGTGCTCAAGTGGGTCAATTGCGTTTTCAGGTCATGCAACCCATTTCCAGAACGGATTTGTTGTGGGGTCAGGTGAAAACCATGGCTCTGGTGTTGGGGGTGATGGCCATCGTGGGGACATTGTGGTCGGTGATCGGTCAGGAGGGTCTCTTGAAATGGGGTCTGGTGCCTTTCAAGAGCATGGTTTTGTTGTGGATGACTTCTCTCACCTGGGGGGTTTTGACCCTCGGGGCTTTGGTTTCCTTGAAGTTCCCCCAATATGTGGGGTATGGCGTTTGCATGATGGGCATGGTGTTTTTTTACATGGTGGCCCAGAGCATGGATGAAATGTCCCTGTCTCCCATTTACCTGATGCAGGTGGTGGTGCCTCAAGAGGTGTATGGAGAGGGCCTCAAGCAAGAAGCCACCCTTGCCATTCTCGCGTCGGACGCATACAAACACAGCTTTGTGGGAGATGCGAAACTGTTGTGGGCTTTGCTTGCTCTGGGTGCAGCTTGTTTCATGGCCCAGTGGGGATTCAACCGCCGCAAACTGTTCTGAATGAAAGCATTTGACAGAGAAACAAGAGGTTGATGCTTGAGGTCGTGTTGTTTGAAATAGAAGGATTCTTTTGAATCCTTCTATTTCACTGTTCAACGCAGTAAAGCCTGTTGCCTATAACCAGAGGGGAATGGTCCCCTCTGGTTTTGATTTTGTTTTTCCATCTGTTTTCTGAGCAGAACAGAAATCTGTTATTGTGTTCTCAATGAAACAAATTCCAGACCCCGCATGGCTGTTCGGACGGGACCCCACACCCGGCATCGTCGGTGTGTGGGCAGACTGGAAAGGGCAGGCTCTGGTCTGGCAAAGGCATGCTCAGGGATTGCGTCTGGAAAGAACCACCTTCGCCCCATGGATTTATGCAGACCACTTGCAGGATTTGCAGCTCTCGGGTTTTCCCTTTGAAGAGGCCAGAGAAGAACGCCCACAAGGGCGAATCACTTTTGCAAAGCTGCCCGGTGCAGAAGGCAGCTCAAGGTTTTTGTTGCAGTGCACGGATGGTCGCACCTTGCGCAATGCCCTGTTGCAAGGGGCCTCCAGACGGCTCGGGCATGCGGTGCGTCACCTGTCCGACCTGCCCGATTATTACACCATGGCCCCTCTGGACCAGTACCTGATGCTCTCTGGGCGCACCTATTTCAAAGGGATGCAGTACTCGGACCTTCACCGCATGCAGATCGATCTGGAAACCACCAGCCTGAGTCCAGAGGACGGCCAGATTTTCCTGATTTCGGTCAAGGACACCAGAGGTCTGGAACAGGTGCTTGAACACCCCAACGAAAAAACCCTGATCGAGATGCTGAACCAGACCATCGTGCAGCACGATCCAGATGTCATCGAAAACCACAACCTGATGGGTTTTGATTTGCCTTTTTTGGTGCGCCGTGCAGAGAAACTCGGGGTGAAATTGCTGTGGGGCAGGGAAGGGGCACCTCCAGAGCTGTTTTCGTTCAGGCACATGGACAGCACCCGTTACAGTGTTCCGGGGCGTGAACTCATTGATACCCTTGATGCGGTGCGCAGGCATCAATTTGTGGCCCGAGACATGACCAGCCAGAGGCTCAAAGATGTGGCCAGGTATTTTGGGGTGGCTGGACCGGAACGGGTGTACATCGCTGGCGAGAAAATCCACCAGACCTACCTGACCGATCCAGAGCAGGTCCGCAAGTACGCTCTGGACGATGTGCGCGAAGTGGAGGCCATCTCCAGACACCTGATGCAGCCTGCTTTTGCCCTCAGCCAGATGGCCCCGAGGAGTTATGAAAGGGTGGCTTATGCCGGAACAGCCACTGGCATTCTGGAACCCATGATGGTCCGGGCTTACCTGCAAGAAAGCCGGGCGTTGCCCTGTGCAGGCCACGATCCCTCGGGTTCGTCCCATGAGGGAGGGGCTGTTTACCTGTTTCAGGCCGGTTTGGCCCGCAATGTGGTCAAGGCAGACATCTCTTCCCTGTACCCGTCCATCATGCGGCAGTTCAGGATTGGTCCACGTTGTGATGAATTGGAAGTGATGGCCTTTCTGGTGGATGAACTCACCCGCAGGCGTCTGGAGCACAAAGCCCTTTCCAGAGGGAATTCACCTGAGGCCCACAACCACCATGCTTTGCAGGCTGCCATGAAACTGGTGATCAATTCAGCTTATGGATACCTCGGGGCAGGGAAGATGGCCCGTTTTGCAGACCGTGAGGCCGCAGACCAGATCACCGCTCTGGGTCGGGAAATTCTGGGTCTGGTGCTGCAAGAACTCTCGGATCGGGGCATGGCCCTGATTGAAGCAGACACCGATGGGGTGTTTTTTTCCCTGCCAGAGCACTGGACCGAACAGGACGCAAGGGCTCTGGTCTCCAGCATCAGCGAAACCTTGCCAGAGATGATCCACCTGGATTTTGAGGGCTGGTATCCTGCCATGTTCAGCCATCAGGTGAAGAATTACGCTTTGCTCACAGCAAAAGAGGAGTTGGTGCTCAAGGGGGCCTCCCTGCATTCAGTGCGCTCTGAGGCTTACGGGTTTCATTTCTTGCAGCAGGCGCTCAGGGCGGTTTTGCAAGAAGATGTGCTGTCGGTGCATCAGGCGTACATGGATACCATCGAACAGTTGCGGGCCAGAAAAATCAAAACCCGCGATGTGGCCATGCGGGTGCGCCTCACCAAATCCGCCAAAGAGTACCTTCACAAACGCCATGAGCGCAAAGAATCCCCTTATGAAGCCATGCTGGCCTCTGGCCGGGAAAGCTGGAGCAAAGGAGAACGGATCCTGATGTACCAGAGTCAGGGCAAGGTGCCTCGGGTTTTGCTGCAAGACGATCCCCGAGATTACGACATCCCGCATTACACAGATGCTTTGCGCAAACATTACGCAGAAAGGCTGTCCAGTGCTTTCTCCAGAGAGGACTTCGAGGTGGTATTCCCCTCGGGCAGGCAGGGTCGGTTGTTTGAACGGGCTTTGCAGGATGTGACCGTTTTGCAGATTCCTTACGGATCTGTAACAGACGAATGAACCTGAATCAAAATGCACCTTCGCTTTTGTTTTTGCTGGTGGCCACAAAAGGATGCCTGAAAACCTTGTGAACAGTTCAACTTTTGATCGTGTTCGCTTTCCAAAAAGCAGGATGAGGCGCGAATATTCATGCACATCAATGGTCTTTTGTCCCCAGCAAACTCCTTGTACTTGGACCATGAAAACGCTATAATCCCTGCGATTGATGAAGAGAAGCCAGCGCACCATTCTGCTCACTGTCGGTGCACTTCTGGTCGGTGCAGGGGCGTATTATGCCATGAACACTGCACTGGACCTCTATGCACAGCGGCAGATTCAGGGCGACCTCTTCAACACCCTTGAGAAACAACGGATTTCCCTCGGGCAATTTCTGGTGCAGTGGGATGGCAGCAGCCTGAAAGTCACCCACGCTCTGGCCCCCGAGCGCACCCTGTTCTCCACCCTGCCCCATCAGGGCTTCATTGCTGCAGCCATCGGAGAGGAAACCGTCACCCATTCCAGAGGGTCTTTTTCCATCACCGACCAGCGGTTCAACACCTGCCGGGACCAGACCCTCAAGCAGGTGGTGCACAATGGCGGTTATGCCCTGTTTCAGGGGAAACTGCGCTGTGCTGGAGGCGGGCAGGTCCCCTACGAACTGGCCTTTGCATTAAAAAGCAACAGCCAGTTGGGATTCAGCATCAAAGTGCAGGACCCGAGGTACAACCGCCTGTATTTCACTTACGCATCAGAGCCAGACGAGCGGTTTTTTGGTTTCGGCGAGCAGTTCTCCAAACTGGACCTGAAAGGCTCAAGGCTGCCCATTTTTGTGCAGGAACAGGGCATCGGGCGCGGATTGCAGCCCCTCACTTTTGGGGCCAACACCGTGGCGGGTGCAGGTGGAACTTGGGATTCCACCTACATCAGCGTTCCGCACTACATCACCAGCAAAATGCGTTCCATGATGCTGGAAAACAGTGAATACATGGTGTTTGATCTGCGCAAAAAAGATCGGGTGCATGTGCAGCTTTTCTCTGGCGAGATGCACGGACAGATCCTGTATGGAGACACCCCCACCCAGTTGATCAAGGCCTACACGCATTTCATCGGTCACATGCGAGAGTTGCCTGCATGGCTCACCAAAGGGGCTGTGATCGGCATGCAGGGAGGCACCCAGAAAGTCCGTGAAGTCTGGGGCAAACTGAAAGCCATGGGCACCCCCATTTCTGCCTTCTGGTTGCAAGACTGGGTGGGCCAACGCAACACCAGTTTTGGCAAGCAACTCTGGTGGAACTGGGAGTTGGACCAGCAGCATTACCCGGACTTCAAATCCCTGACAGTGGACCTGAAAGCCTCTGGCATCCGCACCATGGGTTATTTGAACCCATTTCTGGTGGACACTTCCAGAAAACCGGGCGTGCAGCGCAACCTTTATCAGGAAGCCCTCGAAAAAGGTTATTTTGTGCGCAACGATGAAGGCGAGCCTTATTTGCTCCAACAAACCGACTTCAAAGCAGGTCTGATCGATTTCACCAATCAGGATGCCAACCGCTGGCTCATGGATGTGGTCCAGAAAAACCTGATCGATCAGGGCTTCTCAGGCTGGATGGCCGACTTTGGCGAAGGGTTGCCTTACGATGCCCGCATGTACTCGGGGTCCTCGGGCAAAGTGAACCACAACCTGTACCCCGTGATGTGGGCGGTGTTCAACCGTAACCTGATTGACCAGCAGAAAAACCCAGAGGAATATGTGTTTTTCACCCGCTCGGGCTTCACAGGCAGCCCTTACTTTTCTTCCCTGTTCTGGACCGGAGACCAACTGGTCAGTTGGGACGACAAAGACGGCATCAAAACCGCAGTGATGGGCCTCCTGAGCAGTGGATTCTCGGGTTTCAGTTTCAACCATCCAGACATCGGTGGATACACCACCATCAAAAATCCCCTCCAGAGCTACACCCGCAGCAAAGAACTGCTGTTGCGCTGGATGGAACTTTCGGCCTTCACCACGGTCTTTCGCACCCACGAGGGCAACCGTCCAGAGGACAACGTGCAGTTTTATTCTGATGATGAAACCCTCAAACAGTTTGACCGCATGGCCAAGGTGTACCGTGCATGGGGTTTTTACCGCAGCCAGTTGATTCTGGAAGCTTCCAGAACCGGGCTTCCAGTGGTGCGCCACATGTTTTTGCAGTTCCCTCAGGACCCCAAAGTGCTGGACATCACTTACCAGCAGTACATGGTGGGTCGGGATTTGCTGTTTGCTCCGGTCCTCAACCCCGGCCAGCAAGAAGTGGATGTGTACCTCCCTGCTGGAACCTGGACTGAAGTGTGGACCGGAGAGGTGTTCCAGTCTGCAGAAGGCCAGAAAGTGACCGTCAAAGCCCCACCCGGTTACCCTGCAGTGTTTTACCCTGCAGGTTCACGGGTGGGTGAAAAATTCCGGGCCAACCTGAGCAAGTTGAACCTGATGCCTCTGGAAGCCTTTCAGGACCCCTGTTTGTCGTCTACTCCGGTTTGCCTTCCCTGAGCCTTGCAATCTGGTAAGGGTTGGCCTCTTGAAGCTCTGGGGGCAAAAGGCTGTCCGGGAGGTCCTGAAAACAGCTCAGGCGCGTAAACCTCAAAATGGCCCGAGTGCCCACCGAAGTGCTTCTCGGGTCTGAAGTGGCGGGATGAGGCCCACCATGGACCATCGCAGCGCAGACCTCCACGCCCGTTGGGAAACCATTGACCACCACCCGTCCAGCCCGGTTTTGCAGTGCAGGCAAAAGGTGCTCCAGAGCAGGCAAATCTGCATCTGCAATGTGCGCCGTGGCGGTCAATTGGCCTTCCAGCCTATGCAGAATCTTTTCCACTTCAGCAAGATCCTGATAAACACACAGTACCGTGCTGGGACCAAAAACCTCGTTTTGCAGGCTGTCTTGCCAGTTTGCGGCCTCCACCAAAAACACCTGTGCAGCCACCTCACCTGCCCCTGAAGCCAGCACCTTCACGCCCTCCAATTGGCCATGGATTTGTGTGCCTTTCAGGTAATGGTCCTGAATACCAGAAGTCAGCAGATGATGGGCTCCAGAGCCTTCTACCAGCGTTTTCAGGGTGTCCAGAAACACCTGCGAACCTGCCGGAATGAACACCAGACCGGGATTGGTGCAAAACTGCCCAGACCCCAGCGTGAAAGATCCAAAAAGCCCCTGTGCCAGTTGCTCTGGCCGTTCATGCATGGCTTCAGGGAAAACCACCAGAGGGTTGATGCTGCTCATTTCGGCGTAGACCGGAATGGGTTCAGGGCGGCTCTGGGCCAGCTTCAAGAGGGAGAGTCCCCCTTGCCTTGATCCGGTAAAACCAATGGCCTTGACTGCAGGATGGGTGACCAGCTTTTCCCCGATCTGGTTGTCTGGTCCGTAAATCAGGCTGAAGACCCCCTCGGGCAGCTTGCATTTTTGCACTGCCCTTGAAATGGCCTGTCCGGCCAGAAATCCGGTTTTCGGATGGGCATTGTGGCCTTTGACAATCACCGGGCAACCTGCGGCCAGAGCACTTGCAGTGTCCCCACCGGCCACCGAAAAAGCCAGCGGAAAATTGCTCGCCCCAAACACCCCCACCACCCCGAGCGGCGTGTACATGCTGCGGATGTCCGGTCTGGGAGGATTGCGCTCTGGCAGGGCTGGATCAATGCGGGCATCCACCCAGCTTCCGTCTTGCACCAGATCGGCAAACATCTTCAGCTGGGTGGTGGTGCGGGTCAGTTCACCCTGCATGCGGGCCATGGGCAGGGCGGTTTCCAGATGCCCGCTGAGGGTGATTTCCTCGCGCAGGAGTTCCAGTTCTTCAGCAATTTGCCTCAGGAACTGGGCTTTCTGGTCTTTGTGCAGCTTTCCATAAGGCAGAACTGCGGCCCTGGCCCGTTCAAACACCTGTTCCAGTTCTGCTGCAGATGTGAAGGGAACCCCTTCCAGACGCTCCCCACTGACCGGGTTGATGCCGTGAATCACGCGCCCACCACAGGCCGGTTTTCCAGAGCGGTTTGCAACAGGCCTCTGGTGTATTCGGCCTCCTCTGGGGTGAGTTCCAGTCTTGGGGGGCGCACCCGGGCCGATCCCATGCCGACCTTCTCCTGCACAAACTTGATGTACTGCACGAATTTGAGCACGGTGTCCAGCCTCAGGAGGGGCAGAAACCATTCGTAGATTTTGCGGGCTTCCTCCCACTGGCCCTGCATCGAAAGGTCATACAGGCGCACGGATTCCTCTGGGAAAGCGTTGACCAGACCGGCAATCCATCCGGTGGCCCCTGCTGCGACTCCTTCCACCAAAAGGTCATCCACCCCCACCAAGATGGTCAAACGGTCTTGGAGCAGGGCACGGATGGCCGTCACCCGGCGCACATCTGCGCTTGACTCTTTGACCGCCACCAGATTGGGGTGGTCTGCACACAACTCCGCCATTTCTTCAGGCAGAAAGTCGGTTTTGTAGGCGATGGGGTTGTTGTACAGCATGCAGTCCAGAGAGGTCGCCCCAATCACGCTTGAAACGTGAAATTTCATCTCTTCCCACGAAGAGGAGTACACGTAAGGGGGAAGCACCATCAGGCCCTGACAGCCCACCCTTTCGGCTTCCTGCGCCAGTTGGACGGCTTCTCTGGTGGAGAGGGCCGCGATGCCTGCCACCACAGGTTTGTCTCCTGCAGCTTCCACACAGGCTTTGAGAATCTGCACTTTTTCATCAAAAGTCAGGGTGGCACTTTCCCCCAGAGAACCCAGAGCGGTGATGCCCGTGCAGCCTTTTTCCAGCATCCACTGGATGTGGGATTTCAGGAAATCAAAATCCACAGAGAGGTCTTCGTGAAAAGGGGTGGTGATGGCCGGAATGACGCCTTTGAAATTCATGGTTGTTCCTCCAGAAGCAAATCTTCAAGTGGGGTGGCGAAAAGGGGTGGGCGGATTTGCGGGGCATCGAAGCCCAGCAAGTGTTGGCAGATGGGTCCACAGGTGCGACCCTGACAGGCCCCCATCCCCAGACGGGTGTGAAGTTTGGCACTGCGCCAGTCGGTGTGTCCCTGCACTTCAGCAAGTCTTACATCCTCGCAGCGGCAAATGATGGTGTCTGAATCGGCCAGTTGTTGAAGCTCTGGCCTGAGGGCAAAAGCAGTTTTCAGGGTGCGAACAAAACGGTGTGAAGCTTGCAGCCTCGGGACCAGTGAAAAGATGGGCTGTCCAGTTGCAGCCAGACCTGCCACCTCACCTTCCAGAAGGGCTTTGTCCAGACCCCCAATCCCAGTGATTTCTCCTGCTGCGTGGATGTGGGCAACAGAGGTTTTTCCGGTGTCATCCACCTGCACGAAACCTTGATCCAGACGGCACCCGAGCTGCACAGCCAGTTCAAGATTGGGAACCAGGCCATATCCCACAGCCAGCAGGTCACACTCCAGTTCAAGGGTGCGTTCACCACTCTGGTATTGCACCTTCTCCAGTTTTTCAGTGCCCAGAGCGGCTTTCACGTAAGCATTGGAGGTGTACCTTGTGGCAGCAATTCGGCCCAGCCCGGCTGCCTGAAGCAGTTTGGAAGCGGTCAGGGACTTCAGGAAAGGGGCAAGCTGTTTTGGAGGTGCCTGCTCCAGAATCCGAACCACCTGTGCTCCTTTCTGAACGGCCAGAGCCGCAACCGCCAGCAGCAATGGCCCCGAGCCTGCAATCACAATGCGTTTTCCTGCCACATCCAGACCGCTTTTGATCATGGCCTGCAAGCCCCCTGCCCCGACCACTCCCGGCAAAGTCCAGCCCGGAAAGGGGAGAAGCAGTTCTCTGGCTCCAGTCGCCAGAATCAATCTCTCAAAATGCAGCTTTTGTCCTGCCACCAGCAGGGTTTTGTCATCCAATACACCTGTGATTGGAGCACCAGAGAGGACCTGAACGTTCTCTGGAAGCTTTAAGCCTTCCTTCTCGCGCCAGATCTGACCTCCAATTCGAGGATTGTCGTCCAGCAAGGTCACCTGACAGGCTCTGGAGGCGGCTCTTGCGGCAGCAATGCCAGCGGGTCCTGCGCCAATGATGAGGAGGGAATTTGTCGAGGGCAGAAGGCTGAAGGCAGAAGGGATAGAGCAGAAGGCAGAAGGCTGAAGGCCAAGGCCTTGCGGGAATTGCTTTGCTTGAGAAGAGGACCGGTTTTTTTCATGTGGCGAAAGCGTAAGCTCTTTTTTGCCTTCTGCCTTCTGCTCTCGGCCTTCTGCAACTTCCTCAAGCAATGTTTGGCTGCTCAGCGAATCTTTGCCTTCTGCTGTCTCCACCTCCATCCCTTCCTGCACTGTCACCTGACAGCTTTTCTGCACCCTCCCATCCACCAGACACCTGCACTCATAACAGACGCCCATGCCACACAAGGGGCCTCTGGGTTTTCCAGAGACACTGGTTCTGACGGTCCAGAGCCCCTGATTTTGCAGTGCCGCCAGCACAGAAATGCCAGCTCTGGAATGGATTTTATGACCATTCACACGCAGCTTAGGCATGGTGCACCTCTCGGGTCGGGAGGTAAGGGGCAGGGTTGATGGGGAAATTGGACTCGGTCACAAAGGCATGGACCAGTTCAGCGGTTCCCAGAGAAGTGGTGATGCCCAATCCTTCATGTCCTGTGGCCAGAATCAGTCCTTTTCTTGCAGGATATGGGCCGATCAAAGGAAGGCTGTCCGGGGTGGCTGCACGGTACCCGGTCCAGATGCGCGTCACCAGGGCTTGCCTGAGGTCAGGCATGAAGTGGGTGGCCCTTCGCAACATCCGGCCCAGAATGTCAAAATCCACCCGTTTGTCCGGGGCCTCAAACTGCCTGCTGGACCCGATCAACACCTGTCCGGTGCTTCTGGGCTGTACATTGAAAGCCACGCTGTCTCTGGAGACCCCGTGGGCACTTTTCAGGTAAGAAAGCTCGACCAGTTGATGGTGCACAAACCCTGACATCCGGTCGGTGATGGCCAGATGGCCCTTTCGGGGACGGATGGGCAATTCAGGAAACAGTTCAGCGCTTTTGACACCCGCAGCCAAAACCACATGACGAGCGTTCAGGGTTTCGCCAGAGGTCAATTTCACCCCATGGTCCAGCACTTCGGAGACTTCACAGGTTTTGACTTCTGCCCCCGACAGTTCCAGCAGGAAAGCGGCCATTCTGGGCGGATAGACCACGCTGTCGTTTTTCACCAGCAAGCCACCCTGAAGCCCAGAGCGCAGGTGGGGTTCGATGTTATGGAGCTGCTGGGCTCCAATCAAATCGGCCCTCAAACCCCGTTCCAGATAACCGGCCTGCTTGCGGGTTGCACCGTCCATTTCCTCATCGTCTTCGGCCACCCAGAGGGTTCCTGTGTGTACCCGCTCTGCGTCTTCAGGAAGGTCCAGACGGTCCCACAGCGTTTGCGAGAAATGGGTCAGGGCAAACTCGGGCACGTTGTCGTCCATCACCACAATGTGGCCCATTCCTGCAGCAGTGGCTCCGCCTCCCATGCAGGAGGCTTCCAGCACCAGCACTTTCAGGCCGCCTTGTGCCAGACGGTGGGCGCAGGCTGCACCCACGATGCCTCCTCCCACCACCAGAGCGTCCCACATCAGTTCAAAATCCCCCAGCAGAAAGGATCCAGTTCATCCAGCACCAGCACGCCTTTCATGTTCACAAAGGCGGTTCCGGTGATGGAGGGCATCACCTGACCGTCCTGCAAGCGGTAAGACCCTTCAAACACACTGCCGATGATGCTTTCCTGTTTCCAGATTTCTCCTTCTTGCAGTTTCCCATCGGCTTGCAAACAGGCCAGTTTGGCACTGGTTCCGGTCCCGCAAGGGCTGCGGTCATAGGCTTTTCCGGGGCACAGCACGAAGTTTCTGCTGTTGGCAAGATCGCTCGGGCCAAAAACTTCAATGTGGTCGATGGTGGCCCCATCCTTGCCAGAGATCCCGTGTTTTTCCAGAGCCTCACGGACTTTGCAGGTGAATTCGGTCAATTTTTCCAGATGTTGGAATTCCACTGCAACAGGGCTGTCAGAAATCAGGAAAAACCAGTTTCCACCGTAAGCCACATCACCAGTGATGGTTCCATGCCCTTCCACCTCCACTTGGACCTGTTTCTGGTGCCGATGTGCTGCAACGTTTTGCACGGTCACCCGTCCATCTTCATGCAGGATGGTGCGGACCTGCCCAACCGGGGTGTCCAACAGGTGGGTGCCCGGCCCAATTCTCCCCATGTGCTGCAAAGTGCGAATCACACCAATGGTCCCATGCCCGCACATCCCGAGCACCCCCACATTGTTGAAAAAGATCACACCTGCAACGGCTTTTTCATCTTCTGGAGGCAACAGCAAAGCCCCTACAAAAGTGTCAGAGGCTCGGGGCTCATTGCACACGGCACGCCGAAAGGGATCATGCTGGGTTTTGAACTGCTCGCGTTTCTCAAAAAGCGAACCTGTGCCCAGATCTAAAGGGGCATCCACAACCACCCGTGTGGGTTCGCCGCCTGTGTGGGAATCGATGAAAGCCACTTCCATTTGACCTGCCTCCTTGCTGTGCATGGATGTCGAGGACCATTGTAGGGGCGAGGCGTGCCTCGCCCTTGCCCAGAGTTCGCTGTCTGTTGTGAAATGTGAACCACCTGCTGACTGCTGATGGCTGACGGCTGCTTGAAGAACTGCTTCACATTAACCCTGCGATTGAGGTACTGTCTTGTAGAAAATGGACCCCAAAGTTCGTGGTTTGATACAAATCCCCCTCCCTGCACTTGAAGCGATTTTTGACCGCACGCCCGACACCGTGTTTTTCGTCAAAGATCCTCAGGGACGCTACCTGTCAGTCAACCAGACTTTGTTGGAACGGGTGGGATTTCGCTATCCGCATGAACTGATCGGCAAAACCCCCATCGAGGTGTTCCCGGCTTCTCTGGGTGCAGGTTTTGCAGAGCAGGACCAGCAAGTGCTCTCTGGCGAACCCCTGTTTGACCAGTTGGAACTCCACCTGTATGCATCAGGAGGAGCAGGATGGTGCATCACCCACAAGTTTCCCCTTCAGCATGAAACAGGGGAGGTTTGGGGAATGGTCGGGATTTCCAGAGACCTCGGGGTTCCAGACCTTTCAGGGAGTGTGTATGCAGAGGTGGCGAAGGCCGTGCAGCACATTCAGAACCAGTACATGGAGCCCCTGACCTTGCAAGACCTTGCCGATGTGGCAGGCATCACCGTGAACAAACTGGAACGCCAGATCAAAAAGATTTTTGGCATCGCCACCTATCAGCTTTTGTTGAAGGTCCGCATCGAACAGGCGGCCAGATTGCTCAAAACCACCAGAGACAGCACCGCACAGATTGCTTTGTTGTGTGGATTTTACGACCAGAGCGCATTTTCCAAGCAGTTCAAGGCAGCCCTCGGGATGACGCCCAGCCAATACCGTGCCCACCACGCCTGAAAGACTTTCTGAAACATTTGCAAAATCAAAACGCCTTGCGACCTCTGGAACAAGGTTGTATGATCTTTTAAGCTTTGTAACAAAATGGTGGGGGTAGACTCAAAACGTGGGCAAGAAACGCACCAACAAAGGACGCATCCGGGCGCATGTGTTCACCTTTCTCGGGATTTTCTCCGCACTGATTGGTGTGGGCATGCTGGTCACTGGTTATTACATTCAAGACGTGATGATGCTGTTTGGCGCAGCGTTTCTGGTGTGCTGTTATGGCATCATGCAATACCGCTCCTCAGATTACTGAGCCCAAATAAAACCAACATCAAAAAAACCGCTCTGGAAAATCCCAGAGCGGTTCTTGCTGATCAGGTGAATCAAGCTTTGATCACCGAGAGTTTGCCCCCTTCAACCTCGGCGACAAAGCCAGAGAGGTCGTCAGAGAAAGCCACGTCCACCGAGAGGGTTTCTTCTGAGATGGTGTCTTTGAAGGCTTGAGCAGCTTCCAGCATGTCTCCAGAGAAATTCAGGGTCAGTTTGATGCGGTCAGAGACTTCCAGCCCAGCGTCTTTGCGTGCGTTCTGTACACTCCGCACGATGTCACGCATCAGGCCTTCCAGTTCCAGTTCGCGGGAGATCTGGGTGTCAAATGCCACCAGATAGCCCTGATCTTCCAGAGCAGCGTAACCCTCTGGGGATTTGGCATCGACCAGAACCTCGTTGGGTTGCAGTTCAAAGCGCACCCCATCGGCCTCCACTTCAAAGGCGAGGTTGTCCCGGACCATGCGGGCCACGTAACTGGCGTCCGCCTGATCGAGGGCTTTTTTCAGCAGTGGCACCTGTTTGCCCACCTTCTTGCCCACCACAGGCAAGTTGGGTTTCAGGGTGTACTGCACGAGGTCGGCGTACTGGTCCAGCAACTCGACCTCTTTGACGTTCAGTTCTTCTTTGATCTGCTCGGCAAAACGGCCCAGAGAGGCGGTCTGGTCTTTGCTTCTGGCACGCAGCAGCACTTTGGGCAGGGGCTGGCGGTTCTTGATGTTGTTCTGACCCCGCACCGCACGGCCCAGAGCCACCACGCGGATCACAGCGTTCATTTCGTCCACGAGCTGGCTGTTCTTCAGGCCTGCATCGGCTTTGGGCCAGCTTGCAAGGTGCACGGACTCTGGAGCGTCACTGTTCACGGACAGCACAAGGTTCTGGTACAGCACCTCTGCGATGAAGGGGGTGAAGGGGGCGGTCAGGTGGGTCACGGTCACCAGAGCCTCATGCAAGGTGGCATAAGCGGCAAGGTCCACGCCGTCCGACTTCCAGAAACGGCGGCGGTTGCGGCGCACGTACCAGTTGGAGAGGTCCTCGACCACAAATTCCTGAATCAGGCGTCCAGCGGTGGTGGGGTCGTACCCGTCCAGAGACTGGGTGACCTTCTCGATCACCTCTTGCAGTTGCGCGATCATCCAGCGGTCCACCTCGGGGCGGTCCTGAACGGCAGGTGCATTTTTCAGGTCAGGCTGGTCCAGATTGGCGTACATCACAAAGAAGCTGTAGGTGTTCCAGAGGGTCAGCAGGTAATTGCGCAAGGCTTCTCCCACCAGACCCGGACCGAAACGGCGGGAAAGCTCGGGTGGGGCAGAGGTGTACATGTACCAGCGCACCGCGTCGGCACCAAAGCTGGAGAACATCTCCCACGGGTCCACGATGTTCCCTTTGCTCTTGGACATCTTGAAGCCCTTTTCATCGAGGATGTGGCCGCAGCAGATCACGTCCTTGTAGGTCACCGAATCAAACAGCATGGTGCCGATCTGGTGCAGGGTGTTGAACCAGCCACGGGTCTGGTCGATGGCCTCCGAGATGAAGTCTGCGGGGTAACGCTCATTGAAAACTTCTTTGTTCTCAAAAGGATAGTGGTACTGGGCAAAAGGCATGGCTCCAGAGTCGTACCACACATCAATCACGTAAGGGACGCGCTTCATGGGTTCGCCCGACTCGGGGTGGTACAGCACGATGTCGTCCACAAAAGGACGGTGGGGATCGAAGTCCGGGCTGTTGGGATCCACGGCACCTCTGGACAGTTCGGCCAATTCAGCGTAGCTGCCCACCACGTAATTCTTGCCGGATTCGGTTTCCCAGACCGGCAGGGGAGTGCCCCAGAAACGGTTTCTGGAGAGGTTCCAGTCCACGAGGTTTTCCAGCCATCCGCCGTAACGGCCATTTTTGATGTGCTCGGGGTGCCATCCGATGGTCTGGTTCAGCTCGATCAGGCGCTCACGGTACTTGGTGTTGGCGATGAACCAGCTTTCGGTGGCGTAGTACATCAGGGGCGTACCGCACCTCCAACAGTGGGGGTAACTGTGGTTGAAGTTCTGCAATTTCCACAGGAAGCCTTTCTCTTTCAGATCACGATTGATCTGGCTGTTGGCGTCCCGGAAGAACACCCCCTGCCATGGACCAAAGCGGTGTTTGCCTTCGTTGTCCACACCCACAATGACCGGGAATCCGTAGTTGCGGGCCAGACGCAAGTCGTCCTCACCGAACGCAGGTGCGGTGTGAACGATGCCGGTACCGTCGCTGTCTGAAACGTAGGTGTCCAGACCCGAGAACCACACAGGCTTGCCTTCTCCTTCTGCTTCGTAAGCTTCAGAGTAAGGTGCACTGTAAGCAATGCGCTCCAGTTCAGAACCTTTGAAGGTTTTGACCACTTCGGATTCTTCGCCCAGCACTTTGTTTTTCAGGCTGGCCGCCAGAATGACCACTTTTCCAGCCTCATCTTTGGCGGCCACATATTCAAACTCGGGGTGGATGGCCACGCCCACGTTGTAAGGAATGGTCCAAGGGGTGGTGGTCCAGACCAGAAAAGCCGAGCCCTCGGGCAGGCCCAGAGCATCGGGTTCTTTCAGGTCAAAAGTCAGGTAGATGGAGGGGTCCTGAATGTCTTTGTAGCCCTCGCTCACCTCGGCGTTGGAGAGGGTGGTGCCGTCTTTGGGGCAGTAGGGGGCCACACGGAAGCCCTTGTACAGCAGGCCCTTGCTGTTCAGTTCTTTTAAGGACCACCAGATCGACTCGATGTAGTCCTTGTTCAGGGTCATGTAGGGGTTGTCAAGGTCCAGCCAGTAACCCATCCGCTCGGTGAATTCGCGCCATTTGTCCTCGAAGACAAACACGCTGTCGCGGCATTCCTCATTGAATTTGGCGATGCCGTATTCTTCCACTTCGCGTTTGGAACCCAGACCGATGCGTTTTTCCACGCCCAACTCGACCGGCAGACCGTGGGTGTCCCATCCGGCTTTGCGGGGGACATGGTAGCCCTGCATGGTCTTGAACCGGGGAAACAGGTCCTTGTACGCCCGGGCCTGCACGTGGTGGATGCCGGGGGTGCCGTTTGCGGTGGGTGGCCCTTCAAAGAAGGAGTAAGTGGGCTTGCTGGGGTCTTCAACGGTTTTTTTGAAGACTTCTTTTTCCTGCCAGAACTTGAGGACACCTTCTTCAAGTCTGGGGAAACTGGGGTTGGATTCTACGGGTTTAAACATGTTGGGTTGCTCCTGTGAGGGGGAGATTTTGACCGAGGGCAGGCCTGAAAGGATTTGGTGCAACTGGGGGGTGAACAAAACAGCCAATGCTTGGACTTCTGAGGCTCTTGACTCTGGACCCTCGGCTAGTCCACGATGAACAATTTCGCTCCCTGTGGCGCTCGGGACTTGTGCGCTTCTGCCTGATCGGCCACCTGATAGCTCATGCCCGGGGTCAGGGTGAAGGTGCGACCATCTTCAAGCTCGGTGATGAGTTCACCTTCGATGACCAGCAAGATGTGGCCTTTTTTGCACCAGTGGTCAGAAACATAGCCGGGGGTGTATTCCACCATCCGCACGCGCACCTCTCCAAACATCTGGGTTCTCCAGAAGGCCTGGCCTGCCTCTGCAGAATGTTCGGTGGGGGAGAGGTCTTCCCATCTGGTGGTTTGAAAGGGCAAATTTTCGATTTTCACCTTGCCTCCTCTGGATGAACTGGAAGCCCGGAGCACAACAAAAATCCCGGCATTCCTGTCAAAGAAATGCCGGGACGCAAAGACAAACAAACCAATTGCGTGGTACCACCCGAGCTTCAAAAGTTGCTGTCAGCAAACTTTCCTCGTTGTTCCTCTGACGGGGGAGTTCCGTTCCGGTCTACTGAAAACCTTTGGGGCTTCTTTCTTCGGACAGCGTCACTGACAAGTGAAGTGAGGTGATTTTCGGCGGACCTCTGACCTGTCCGGCTTGCACCGTCCCGGACTCGCTTCAAGGAGAAAAACCGCGTACTCGTCTCACTGGCGCTTTTGGGTTGCAGGAAAATCCTTGAACCTCTGTTCAGGGCTTTTCACAAGGCTTATGGTAAAGGTCAACCCGCTGAAACGTCAATCCGCACAGTGGCTCAGCAGGGGAAAACGGTGCATTGCTCTGGGCAGGTTTCTGCGCTCCTGCCAGAAAAACGGTTCTTGCCTGAAAAACGAAACTGGCCGTCATTTCAAGGGGATGTGCCAGTTTGGGAGCAAACCATCCGCTTTCTGCTCTGGCTTCTTGCCTTTGTTTCTCCCATTGACGAACACCCGGCATCAGGTGATACCCTGAGATCAGCAATTCAAATCAAGCCATGTTGTTGTGCTGCAATTTGCAGTGTGACACTTGTCCATGCCCTTTCCTTTTGCAGGTCTTATGATAGACTCTGCATCAGGTGGCATGCATTGATGCCACAGAACCCCCATCAAATCGATCAACCCATGATCAGTCATCCACCACTGATTTCTTTTTGAAGCAGTTGAGGGTTGACTGAAGCAGAAGGAAACAATGAAAAAACAGCCCAAAACCGACGACAGCCTGAAATTCCAGGACCTCCAGAGCAAATTGCTGCCTGAATTGCACCTGCTTGCATCTCAGGTGGGCATCGACAATTACCGCAAGCTGAAAAAAGACGAGCTTGCCATCGCCATCCTTGAAAAGCAAGCCGAGCAGGATGGCTTCAAACTCGCCAGAGGCTTTCTGGAGATTTCGCCGGACGGGTACGGTTTTCTGCAGGACAACCTCCTGTCCACCGAATCCCGCAGTGTGATTGTCAGTGCTGGCCTGATCAAGCAATTTCAGCTTCGCACCGGAGACAAAATCCTCGGGCGTGCCCGTCCCCCCAGAGAAAACGAGCGTTACGGCACCCTGATGCGCGTGGAGGCCGTCAACGGTCTGGATCCCCTGACCGCTTCCCGCCGTCCCAAATTTGACGACCTGATCCCCACTTTCCCGGACCGACAGTTGGTGCTGGAAGACCCCACCATGGACGACAACCTTGCCCTCAGGGTGATTGACCTACTGGTGCCCATTGGTCTCGGTCAGCGTGGTCTGATTGTGGCTCCGCCCAAGGCCGGTAAAACCACCCTGATGAAGAAAATCGCCAACAGCATTGTGAAAAACTATCCGGAAATCACCGTGATGGTGTTGCTGGTCGATGAGCGCCCCGAGGAGGTCACCGACTTCCGTGAATCTGTGAAAGGTGCCCAGGTGGTGGCCTCCACCTTCGATGAGCCCCCACAAAACCACGTGCGGGTTGCAGAATTTGTTCATGAGCGTGCACGCCGCATTGTGGAAGAAGGCGGTCATGTGGTGATCTTGCTGGACTCCATCACCCGTCTCGCTCGCGCCAACAACCTGGTGACCCCACCCACCGGACGCACCCTCTCAGGGGGTCTGGATTCCAACGCTTTGCACTGGCCCAAACGTTTTCTGGGTGCAGCCCGCAACATCCGTGGAGGAGGCAGCCTGACCATTCTGGCCACCGCCCTTGTGGAAACCGGATCCCGCATGGACGATGTGATCTTCGAAGAGTTCAAAGGCACAGGCAACATGGAACTGGTGCTTTCCCGCCGTCTGGAAGAGCGCCGGATTTTCCCTGCTCTGGACATCCTCAAGTCCGGGACCCGCAAAGAAGAACTCCTGCTGGCCCCAGAGGTGCTCCACAAAATGTGGCTGCTCCGCAAAGTCATCAGCGACATGGACCCCGCCGAGGCCATGGACATGCTCCTCAACCGCATGTCCAAAACCCGCAACAATGCGGAATTCCTGTCCACTCTGGCCAGTGCAGGTTCCTGAAAACACCTTTTTACAGACCATGCCCCTGCAGTTTTTGATGTACTGCAGGGGTTGAATTTTGATGCTTTCTGCTTCATTCGCTTAAAAATTGAACCCAAATGGGCTGGAATTTTCCTGAAGCAAATCTGAAACAAATTTGTTGCCTGACAAAGCAAACAGCCACAGCCACACTTCAGTTCTTAAGGCATCCATTGAGATCCTCATGATGGATAAAATCTGTTCAGAACGATGTCGTTACAAAGTCGTGAAAAATGAAGCTCTCATGAGCTGTCATTGAAATTGCTTAACGCACAGCTTAGTATGGCTTCTGGGAGGAAGAGTTGAAGTCATTTTCGAACACCGCCCGTCGAATCACGGCGGCCGCGATAGCTTTACTGCTTCAGCAGGCGGTTGCAACACCTCTGGTGTTCCCCTATCACTTCCGCACTGCATCCAAAACCATCACCGTCAAATCTGTGGAATCCACGGTAGAACGTGGCTCTGCCATTGTGCGCATTCGCCCCGGAGATTCCCTCACCCAAATCGCAGACGACTATGGTGTGCGTGTCAAATCCATCATGTGGGCCACAGGCATCAAAAACGATCGCCTGAAACCTGGCATGCTGGTGCGCGTTCCCATTGTGGCTGTGGTCGAAAACAGCATCACCAAACTGCCGCCCGGCGTGACCGTGCATGAAGTGCAAGCAGGGGACACCCTGACCACCATCGCACAACGTTACGGGCTTTCGATCATTGAACTGATCAGTGCCAACCCCTACACCAGCAGTCTGGACCGCATGAAAGAAGGGGACCGCCTGATGATCCCCAGTGCCCAGAGGGGCCTGATTGTGCGGGTCAAACCCGGTCAGGATCTGGTGTCCATCTCTGAATTTTATGGTGTGGATGTGGGTCAGGTCGCCAAGGCTAACAACGTGACCCTGCCTTCTGATGTTGCAGAAGGGGATTACGTGCTGTTGCCCGGTGTGATGGCAGAAGGCACCTTGGAAGCGCTCAATGACCGCCGTCAGCGTGAAATCGAAAACCGCAAAAAGCGTGAAATGCTTGAACGTTACCAGCGTTATCTGGTTTTCGTGAAACGCAAAAAGCAGTTGCAATACGAGCGTTATCTGGCTTACCTCGAAGAGAAAAAAGAGCGCAAAGCCCGAGAAGCTGCCGAAGCTGCACGCCAGGAAATCATTGCCCGCGAACAGGCCAAAAAGTCTGCTGCTCTGGCAGCACGCCGTGCAGAACAGGAACGTCTGGAAGCCAAACAGGCCCAGCAAGCCCGAGCTGCACGCCGCACCACCGCCAGCAACAAAGTGGTTCGCACCTCATACGACTCCAAATCGGTGGCCAACACAGGTTTCCAGTGGCCCATGCGGGGTTTCACGATCACCAGTGGTTATGGCAGACGCGGTTTCTGGATCGGTTCCAGCAATTTCCACACTGGAATTGACCTCGGAGCCTCCACAGGAACGCCCATCTATGCTGCCTCATCTGGGCGGGTCACCGCTTCAGGTTGGGGAAGTTACGGCATCAATGTGTTTGTCTCAAATGGTAACATGAGGGTCATCTATGGTCACATGAGCCGCACTGCTGTCAGTGTCGGACAAACCGTGGACCGTGGAGATTTGCTCGGGTACGTGGGCTGTACGGGGATTTGCACCGGTCCTCACTTGCACTTCGAAGTTCAGGTGAATGGGCAGCACGTCAATCCTTACAACTACCTGCCCTGAGGTCTGCACCAAAACAATTCATGGGGTGACAATGCAACGCATTTTGCTGGTCGATGATGAAGAACAAATTTTACAACTGCTGGAAATGTTCCTGGAGATGAACGGGTACAAGCCAGCACTGGCCTTTTCAAGCCAAGACGCCTTGAAGCAGGTCTCTGGATCTGCGTTTGATCTTGCCATTCTGGATGTGTGTCTGGAAGATGGCAATGGTTTTGATCTGGCCCGCAAAATCAAGGCAGAACACCCCAAGCTGCCCATCGTCTTTCTGACCGGACTGAGTGCCGAATCCGACCGTGCAACCGGACTCAGCATTGGCAATGCCTATCTGGTCAAACCTTTCCAGCCGGATGTGCTTTTAAATGTCATCCAGCAACAGATCTCGGGCTCTCCAGCCTAAACTGGTACCTAAAAAAATACAAAACTGGTTCTTTTAGAGAACCAGTTTTTTCTTTATCATGCCAGACATGGAGAAAGGTACATTACCCATCAAAACCGGTTTCGCAGAAATGTTCAAAGGCGGCGTGATCATGGATGTGGTCACCCCCGAGCAGGCCATCATCGCCGAGCAGGCCGGAGCCACTGCCGTCATGGCCCTTGAGCGTGTTCCTGCAGACATTCGCGTGGCCGGAGGCGTGGCCCGCATGAGCGATCCCAAAATGATCAAAGGCATCATCGAAGCGGTGTCCATCCCTGTGATGGCCAAAGTGCGCATCGGTCATTTTGTGGAAGCCCAGATCCTGCAGGCCCTCGGTGTGGACTTCATCGACGAGTCTGAAGTGCTGACCCCTGCCGATGAGTCTTTCCACATCTTCAAGCACGACTTCAAAGTGCCTTTTGTGTGCGGAGCCAAAAACCTCGGTGAAGCCCTGCGCCGCATTGGTGAAGGTGCTGCCATGATCCGCACCAAAGGTGAAGCTGGAACCGGCAACGTGGTGGAAGCCGTGCGCCATGCCCGCACCGTGCTCGGAGAAATCCGCGCCATCCAGACCAAGCCCGTCGAAGAACTCATGACCGTGGCCCGAGACCTGCAAGCCCCTTACGAACTGGTGCGCTACATTCACGAGCACGGCAAACTGCCTGTGGTGAACTTCGCTGCCGGTGGAGTGGCCACCCCAGCAGATGCAGCCCTGATGATGCAACTGGGTCTGGACGGTGTGTTCGTGGGCTCTGGCATCTTCAAGTCTGACAACCCCGAGAAGCGCGCCAAAGCCATCGTGAAGTCGGTCACCCACTTCAATGATCCCGATGTGCTGGCCGAAGTCAGCGAAGACCTCGGTGCCCCCATGACCGGCATCGGCATTGATGAGCTGATCGAATCTGAAAAAATGGCCAAACGCGGCTGGTAAGACCCCTGCAGGCGCAGCACGCTGCGCCCCTACATCCGGGTGATCTTAATGTGAGGGCGCAGCACGCTGCGCCCTTGTTTGCTGGAGGAACCACATGAAAATTGGCGTGCTGGCCCTGCAAGGGGCATTCCGTGAACACAGACAGATGCTGGAAAAATTGGGCGCAGAGGTCACCGAAGTGCGCCTTCCCAAGCATCTGGAGGGTTTGCAAGGCTTGGTGATTCCCGGAGGGGAATCCACCACCATGGGCAAACTGATGATGGATTATGATCTCAAAGACCCCATCCAGAGGTTTCACCAGAACGGTGGAGCCCTTTTTGGCACCTGTGCCGGAGCCATCCTGTTGGCCACCGAAATTGAAGGTCAACCCAAGCACATGACGGGCAAACAGCCTTCTCTGGAGTTGCTGGATGTGACGGTGGCCCGCAATGCCTTTGGGCGGCAGGTGGACTCTTTCAAAGAGCCTCTGGACATTCAGGGTCTGGAAGGCCATTTTGATGCGGTGTTCATCCGTGCCCCCGTGATCACCCGGGTGGGAGAGGGCGTAGAGGTGCTTTGTGAGCATCAAGGACAGGTGGTGCTGGTGCGCTCGGGCCGTCTGATGGCTGCCAGTTTCCATCCTGAATTGACCCTTGATCCGAGGGTGCACGAACTGTTCCTCAAAACCTGTGTGGGGCTGTAAAACTTCAGGATTTCTCGTGCAGAGAGCCCGAGCTGTGGCTTTCTGCACATTTTTGGTGTTTGACCTGTCTAAATCCGTATAAATGTCCGTGTCGTGCTGTTCATGAAGCTGATACACTACTCACCGGGAGCTTGCAAAAACCTTTGAACAGCAAGGTGCACAGCAGGCTGTCGTGAAACATGAAAGCTGACACACTGCATTGAAGGGGCATGGCCCACTTCTCTGGCGGTTTTCAACGGGAGGTCTGGATGATTATCATGAAATTTGGTGGCACGCTGATGGGTTCAGCGCAGGCCATCCAACACTCGGCAAGTCTGGTGGCCCACTCCGTCCAGCAAGGTGAGAAAGTGGTGGCTGTGGTTTCGGCCATGTCCGGTGTCACCGACACCCTGATCAAAGTGGCTGGCAGTGCTGAAAATGGCGACATCGCTTTTGCCAACGATGAACTGGCCCTGCTCAGAAACCGCCACCTCAACACCGCACATGAACTGGGTGCTGCTCCTGACAGCCACACGGTGCTGGAAATCCGCGAACTGCTGGAAACCCTGCGCCAGACCGTGGTGGGTGTGTACCTGCTCCGCGAACTCAGCCCCAGAAGCCGTGACCTGATCGTGTCTTTCGGAGAGCGCCTTTCTGCCCCTCTGATGGCCATTGCCCTGCAACAACTTGGGGTTCACGCCCACAACCTGACTGGCGGACAGGCAGGCATCCTCACCGATCAGCACTTTGGCAACGCCAGACCCCTTCCAGAGGCTTTTGACCGCATTCCGGCCCGTCTGGAAGGCCTCTTTGGTGCAGACATCACCCCGGTGGTTGCTGGCTTCATTGGTGAAACCAGAGAAGGTGCCATCACCACCCTTGGACGTGGTGGCACCGACTACACCGCCACCATCATCGGAGCTGCCCTCAAAGCAGACGAAGTGTGGGCCTGGAAAGATGTGGATGGGGTCATGACCACCGATCCCCGCATGGTCCCTGAAGCCCAGAACATCCAGCACCTGTCTTACGCCGAAATCATGGAACTTGCCTTCTTCGGGGCCAAAGTGCTGCACCCTCTGGCTGTGACCCCTCTGCAAGAGCATGCCATCCCCCTGCGTGTGAAGAGTGCTGCTGATCCTGCCTTTGCTGGCACCCTGATCACAGGCAAGGCTGTGCGCAACAGACCCGTCAAAGCCGTGACCGCCATCCGTCAGGTGTCCATCATCACCGTTGGAGGTGCTCTGGTCGGTGTGCCTGAAACCGTCGCTGAAATCTTTGACACGCTGGCCAAAGCCCAGATTCCGGTCCTGATGATCTCCCAGAGCTCCAGCATGGCCAACGTGTCTCTGGTGATCCAGAATGCTTACGCCAAGAAAGCCATGGCTGAACTGAAAGCCGCTTTTGCCAAAGCCGATCTGGTGCGCGACTTCGAATTCACAGAAAATGTGGCCGTGGTGGCCATCGTGGGTGAAGGCATGCGCGGTGCACGTGGCATTGCAGCCAAACTGTTCTCTGCTCTGGCAGAGGAAGGCATCAACCTGCTGATGATCTCTCAGGGTTCCTCAGAGTTCAACATTTCTCTGGCCATTGAGGACCGTGATGTGGCCAAGGCTGTTCAAGCTGCCCACAAGGCATTTGATCTGGAAAAAGCCGACTGAGCAGAAGTTTACACCATACAGTTCACAGTTGAGAGTGAAAACACAGATGTTGGTCTGCCAGCATCTGTGTTTTCATTGCGGGTGCAGTTCTACCCTTGTGTTGAGCAGTTTCCTCGGGTCTTTGCACCCAGATGGTTTGCTGTGAAGTGTCTGCTGTGAAGTTTAGACTCAAAAGAATGAAGGCGGCAGGGAATCCCTCTGCCGCCCGGCATCATGCATGTGTATTGCAGGGTACTTAAGAAAATTTTCCGGTCTGAATCACTTGAACCAGCACCGGTGGCAGGTTCCAGGCAAGGATGTCGAAAGCTGCAGCATGGAAGTCATACACCACTTTGTGCATTTTGATTTTGACTTCCTGTTCACCGATGTCCATGATGCACACGTCTGCTCCGGGCTCACGGTTGAGGGTGAGGCCCACCGATCCAGGATCCACCACGTATCCACCGTTGCGCAGTTCACGCACCATGGGGATGTGGCTTCCGCCGCAGACCAGAATCTTGCAATTCAGCGAGGTGAGCATGTCTTCTAGGGTTTTGGTGCCCTGTGAGAGGTCAAGGCGTCCTTCTGGACTCAAGGGGCTGCCATGACAATAACGCAAGCGTCCGTATGGGGTCATCAGTCTTCCAGTGGGGCTGAAGGATTGCAGGTACAGCTTGTCGTCTTTGGAGAGCACACCCCGGGTCCATTCCAGAACCTCTTCGGAGATGCCTTTGCGTCGCTCGGCTTTGGCGACGCCTTCAAAGCTGACCCGCAGGTCGCTGCTTCCCAGACCGCAGGTGACGTTGTGGTTGCGCACAAACTCAATGCACTCTGCTGGACTGGCTCCGTAACCCACCAGATCACCCAGTGCGATGACCTGATCGACTCTGGAATCCTGGATCACCCTCCAGGCGGCTTGCAAGGCGTGGATGTTGGCGTGGATATCGCTGATGAAGGCCAGTTTCATGTTTCCATTCCTTGCATGATTTTACAATATTCGAAATTGCATGGTGGTGTGTGAAAATCATCTTCACCTGATGGGTGTTACAGCAAAATTACAATACCAGAGCGGATTTTTTCAAATCTTCTTTGTTGTGGAATGCGTCTCGAAGCCAATAAAATCTTGATGAATGCACCATCTGCCAACCGGAAACTGGAAAATTGTACCGAGTATAGATTTATCAGCCTTTTGTGGAAGATGAAGGTCCAGCAGTCTCAAGGATGCTTGTCAGGTTGTTGCAGGGTAAACGCAAAGTCTGAAGTTTGGCAGGCCGACTGAGAAAGCGGTCAGCAGTCAGCCATCAGTGCTCAGTGAAAAGCGGATCCAGAGGCCTTTTCTCTAGAAAACAGCAAGACCCAAAGGCAAAGCTCCATCAGGTTTGGCAAGCTCAACCGACTGGAAGAAGACTTTCCTTCTGGCTGACGGCTGAACGCTGAGGGCTGACGGCTCTTTCTGTTTGCATCGCCCGAACAGCGACTTTGCATTTACCCTGAGTGTTGATGGGACAGAACCTTTGCTTCTCAGAAAACTGCGTTAAAATTTGAGGGTGTTTCTTCTCCCTTTCATTCTGCTGGCCCTGAGCAGTTTACAGGTGGTGTGGGGCTTCCTCACCCCGATTTTTCTGGCATGGACATTTCAGGTTTTGATTGATGCACGCAGCCGTCGCGCAGCAGTGAGGCGTGGTTTCTGGGGCATGACGGTGTTTTTTGGCATTTTCCTTTACTGGTTACCCATCAGCTTTTCCAAACTGTATGGTCCTTTTGGTGCTGCAATGTTCACCCCTCTGTTTTTCATTGAGGGGGCTTTCTGGGCCCTCATGGTTGCAGTGGTCTTCAACCTCAGCAAAGACCGCAGTGCCCGTTTGTGGCTGCTGGCCTTTGGTTGGGTGGTTCTGGAATGGCTCAGGCACCTCGGGATGTTCGCGTTTCCGTGGGGAACGCTGGGTTACACCCTCGACACCCTGCCCATCATCCAGACCGCTGACCTTGGAGGGATTCTCCTGCTCAGTTTGCTGGTCACTGTGACTGCAGCGGCCATTGTGGAAGCTGTTTCTTCCAAATTTGCTCCCCTGCTGGTTTCGCTTTCCCTCTGGGCAGGCGGATGGGTGTATGGTCTGACCCGCACCCTTCCCACAGGCCCAGAGCATCAAGCCACACTGGTGCAGGGCAACATTGATCCCCTCAAAAAAGCTGCTGATGTGAACAACACACTGGGAACAGTGGACATCTACAACCGCCTGAGTCAGGGAGAAGGGCTTTTCATCTGGCCCGAGACCGCCATCAAAGACATGGATTTGCCTCTGGCGCAACCCTCACAACTGATCACAGGCGTTGCAGACCTCAGTGGAGGTCACAATCAAGTGCTGTCCAGAGAAATGGATCCACAGAAAAACGAATTCCATTTCACCTTCCACAACAAACTCAGGTTGGTGCCATTCGGCGAGTGGATCCCATGGCGACAGGAATTGGACGGCCTGTATGATCTGGTGGAACGCCAACTGGGCATCTACCTGATCAGCACCCAGCAGGGCACCACCGCCAAACCTCTGGAAATCAACGGGCAGAAGTTCGGGACGTACATCTGCTATGAGAGTGTGTATGGCTGGATGGCCCGCCAGATGGCTCTGGATGGGGCCAACGTGCTGGTCAATGTCTCCAACGACGCATGGTTTGGAGATGGGGCCGGCCTCAAGCAACACTATGCCATGGGGCGTATCCGTGCCATCGAGACCCACAGATACATCTTGCGTGCCGGCAACACGGGCATCACCTCTGTGATTGATCCGCTTGGACGCACTTTGGATCGCTTGCCCATCCAGCAAGAAGGGGCTTTGAAAGTCACCTACCAGTCCCTGAATGGGACCACGCTGTACATGCTCCTTGGAGACTGGTTGGTGCTGGGCATCTGCCTGTTTGGCAGTGTGTGGGTGATTTTTACAGGGTCCAGGAGAGCTCGAGGGCTTCTTTAAGCCCGTCATCGTCCACGTGGCCCACATGCAGGTCTGCGGCGGCTCTGGCCTCTTCGTCTGCATTGGCCATGGCCACACCGAAGCCCACAAAGCGCATGGCTTCGGCATCATTGTGACCATCGCCAACCATCATCACCCGGTCCACGGTGAGTCCAAGCCTGTTGGCAATTTTTTCAATGCCAGAGGCTTTGGAGACCCCTCTGCGGGTCATGGAAATGAACATGGCATCGGCCATGATGGGGCTTCCAGCAGGGGAGAGGGTCACTGCCTCGGGCATCAGGTCCATGCATTCGCGGGTCTGTTCGATGGGAACCACCCACTGTGCCCGAACAGGTGTACCCTTCAGAGCACTGAACGGCTTGGGATCAAAAGGCAACCCGAGCAGGTCTGCATGCTCTTTTGCAAACCGGTGGGTGTCTTCTACTGCATAATCGGTGTCGGAGTACAGTTCCAGCACCCAGTTTTTTTCTGCAGCCAGTCTTTCCAGCTCAGGCAAAAGTTCCATGGGAAAAGGGGAAGACAGGGTTTCTCCGGTGCCCACATGAAAGATGCTGGCCCCATTCTGGAAGATGTGCCATCCATCGGGATCCAGTTGTTTGGCGTAGCCCAGAGCCTTGCCAAAAGCGGGTCTTCCGGTGCACAACACCAGATGTTGCCCTTTGCTGCGGGCCTGTTCGGTGGCTTTCCAGACCGTCTCGGTGACGGTTCCGCTTGAGCCCACCAGTGTTCCATCCACATCAATGCATACCAGTTTCAACACCGCAACAGTTTAATCCATTCCGGTGAGGAAACGGTGGTGTTGTTTGGTCTGAATCATGAGCATCAAGAGTATGATGTGTAACATGCTCATATGGATCAATGGACCTTTTGGGGTGGGCAAGACCCACACTGCATTTGAACTGTATCGCAGGTTGCCGGGAAGTTGTGTCAGCGATCCCGAGCATCACGGTTTTGCCCTGTTCAAAACCATTCCTCCTTCACTCAGAGGGGATTTTCAGGATTTGCCCATCTGGAGAAAAACCACCTTTGAAACCCTCAAATACCTTTCAGAACACCATGCAGGACCTGTGATTGTTCCGATGGCTCTGGTGCAGCCAGCGTATTTCGAGGAAATTGTTGGCAGACTGAGGCAAGAAAACCATGATGTCCGGCATTTTGCCCTGCTGGCCTCCAGAGAAACCTTGCTCAGAAGGCTGAGAAAAAGGGGAGATCTGGCATCTTCGTGGCCTGCACAGCAGATGGAGAGATGTTTGCAGGCTTTACAGGATCCCCTGTTTGCAGATCACCTGAACACCGAACAAAAGTCCATTCCAGAGCTGGCAGAGCACATTGCGGGATGCTGCGGCCTTGATTTGCAGCCTCGCCTCTCTGGAATGGCAGCCACCCTCTACAGATGGAAAGTCACGTTGGGGCACATCCGATGAAAAGCCATCAAAAAACCCAGAGTTTCCTCTGGGTTCACAATGAACAAAAAACTCAAGCTTGAGCAGCAGGGACGTAGCCTTCGAGGCTGGCGTAGTCGTCCTGGAAGTGCATCAGGACACCGCTGAACAGCGTGTCAAAGGTGCTCTGGGGGAATTCGCACAGGGTGGGGTAGAAGCCCACGTATTCCAGCCACACGTTGCCATCGTCGTCGATGCTGCGGGAGAAGGCACGTTCACGGTTGCGGCCGTTCAGCATGGTGACCACTTCATCGCGTCGGTCAGTGTAGGTTTTCTGGGTGACGCAGGTGATTTCCAGACGGCTGGTGTCGTTGGGGCCGTCAGAAACGCTGACCAGTACGGCAGCATCACCCATTTCAAACTTCCAGCCCATGCGGATGAAGCGCTGACCGTTGTTCTCTTGCAGGTCGAGGTGCACTTCTTTCTCTTTCAGGTACTTCGCGATGGTATCGAGTGTCAGCAGAGCGACATCAGACATGATTTTTCCTCCTGGAATGGTTGGACAAAGCCTAGCACATCCTACCTGATTTTGCGAAGGAAACCCATGCATTTTGCCCCGAGAAAACAAGGGTCAAGCGCAATGGTTTTTCTTCCTCTGGGATGCTTATTGCTTGGAGACCACCCTCAGCTCGACAGGAGCCACCCCCTCAGAGATGATCCCGAGGGCCCGGGCAGCAGCGATGGACAGGTCAATGATGCGGTTTTTGTTGCCAAAAGGTCCCCGATCATTGATTTTCACCAGCACGGTTTTGCCCGTTTTCTGGTGCTTGACCTCCACCCAGGTGCCTTTGGGCAGCGTGGGATGGGCAGCGGTCATGTTGGTTTCACTGTCTTTGAGGCCATTGTAATAAACGGCATAACCGGTCTGCACTGCGCTGCTCTGGGTCATGCCCGAAATGGGGAGCACCAGCAGCAAAAAAGCCAGCAGATAACGCATTTACACCTCCGCGAATGGGGCGTGGCTCAACACCTCGGCCCCGGATTCGGTCACCAGGACCAGTTCTTCCAACCGCACGCCCCCCACACCAGAGATGTAGAGGCCGGGCTCGATGGTGATGATCATGCCTGCTTGCAAAGGCACATTGTATTGGGACATCTCGGGACGGAATTTGAACATTCTGGGCAGTTCGTGCACTGCCAGACCCACCCCGTGTCCGAGAGAGTGCAAAAAGTACTGCCCGAGCCCCACGCTGTCCAGATACCCTCTGGCGATGTGGTCGAGGTCACAGGTCATCATGCCCGGACGCACGGCTTCCAGAGCCAGATTCAGGGCGGTACGGGTGTGGCGGTACAGCTCTTTCAGCTGGGTGCTGATTTCACCAACTGGGAAAGCCCGGGTGCAATCGCTGTGATACCCCTGAAAGGTTGCACCCCAGTCGATGGTCACCAGATCTCCATCTTCCAGTGGACGCTCAGATGCAGTGCCGTGGGGCATGGCGCTGCGGTGCCCTCCAGCCACAATGATGTCAAAAGAACGGTCTTCTGCGCCGTTTTTGCGCATGAACAATTCGAGTTCCAGAGCCACATCGATTTCACGAACGCCAGGTTTCAGCATGGGCAGAACATGCTTCAAGCCTTCATCTGCGATGTGCTGGGCTTTGCGGATTTTTTCCACTTCCTCTGGGGTTTTGATGGCCCGTGTGCCTTCCAGAAGACCAACAGTGGGCACCAATTGGGTGGCCTGCAAGGCATCCAGGGCCTGCAGTTTCTTGACGGTGAGGGCATCGGCTTCAAAACCCACCACTTTGCCTTCCAGCAAAGGACGGGCATGGGCCAGCACGTCGGCATCACGGGCAATGTGTTGGGGAATGCTGCATTCTTCTTTCGCCTGATCGATGTAACGGGAATCGGTGTAAAGCAAAAGTCCGTCCCGGTGCAGGAGCACCGTGCCATCTTTGGGGGAAGAAAACCCACTCAGATACCTGACGTTTTCAGGAGAAGTCACCCACAGGGCGTCCAATCCGTGAGCAGTCAGCAAATCAACAAGTTGTTGCATAGGCTAGAGTATAACCCGAGCCCCCATGCATCCGTCTAGCCCCTTTCAGGGTTTTAACTGTCCAGCAGCCCATTTTACGGCATCGTTCAGGGTGGTGTTGGGTTCGTCAGGAACCACGCCCACCCCCTCCCAGGTTTTGCCAGAAAACGGTGCAAGCTGTCCTGAAGCCAGAAAAAGCATGCTCCCATCTTGAAAGCAGTAGGGATAAACCGCTTCAACGTTTCCTGCACTGGTTTGTCCGAAAACCCGAGCCCTGCCCACACGCTGCAACCCTCCACTGAAGCCTTCTGCTGCACTGTTCACATTCCGGTCAATCACCAGAGCCAGAGGGACCTGACCATAAGGACGGTTTCCCAGAGCGGGAAGGGGTAAGGGAAAAGAGCCTTTCAGGCGCATTCGCCACAAAAAACCACTCTGGAACAGGCCAGCGGTGCGCATCATTTCCACGGCCAAGCCACCCGGATTGCCCCTCAAATCCATCACAAAAGCCTTTGCTCCTTGCTGCGTCAAGGTGTCCAGCGCTTCTTGCACTCCAGAAGTGCGGTCAAAGCCTGCAAAATCTGCAATTTTGATCACCCCAACCCGGGCATCTTCTGCAGCAAGTTCATAGGTTACTTCTCTGGATGCTCTGGTGGAGGTCACGGCAAGGGTGTATTTCAGACACGGCAGGTCTCCATACACTTCTTTGATGTTCAGGGCCTGCTGTTTTCCCAGATAAACCGAGTGGTTGTCATCCAGCCAGTCCACCACTCCCCTTAATGCATCGTCAATGTTTGTGGGGTTCACAAGCACCTGATTGCGGTAAAAGGTTTTGACCTCTTCCCAGTTGTTGGATTTTGGAATCAGCTCTCTGGTGATCGTTGAGGCCGTACCGGACGGCAAAACCATGGGCAGTTTCAAGGTGGCAGGAGGGGTAAATCGGGACGTGTAAATGTATTTTTCTGTGATCATGTCGGTGATCTTCTGGAATTTGTCTAATTCTGGCGTCCCTACACCACTCGCGATCACGGCAGAAAGCGCTAAACTGGAGAACATGCTTTCAAGATAGCAGCAGAAAGCATAAGGAACATATATGAGTCAGAGTACAGATCTCCTTCTTTTAACTCCGGGCCCGACCCCCATCCAGCCCGATGCGCTCCAAGCCCTCCTGATCCCCATGGTTGGACACATGGATCCTGCGGTGTTTGCGCTGAACGCGCGCATTCAGGCGAACCTCAAAGTCCTCTATGGAGCAGCGGCGGATGCGTTCACGGCACTGGTGGCGGGCACAGGCAGTCTGGGGATGGAGACTGGATTCGCCAACCTCATCGAACCCGGAGACACCGTGGTGGTTGCCACCAACGGATCTTTCGGAGACCGCATGGTGGAAATGTGTGAGCGTTACGGCGCTCAGGTCATCACCGTGCGCGCCCCCATCGGCGAAGCTGTGCGCCTCGAAGAAGTCGAAAAAGCCCTTCGGGAACACAACCCCAAAATGGTCAGTGTGGTCCACGGGGAAACCAGCACCGGTGTGCTCAACCCCGCCCCCGAGATTGCCCGCATGGCCCAGGACATGGGCATTCTGGTGACCGTGGATGCCGTCACCACTGCAGGCATGATGCCCTACGAGATGGAAAAATGGGGCATCGACTACGCCTACACCGGCTCTCAAAAATGCCTTTCTGCCCCTCCCGGCGTGGCTCCAGTGGCCGTCAGCGCACGCGCCATGGAAGTGGTCAAAAACCGCAAGACCCCCGTCACCCTCTGGTACTCGGATTTTCTGGGTTTGCAAGCCTACTGGGACCACAAAGATTACCACCACACCGTTCCTGTGCAACTGCACTACGCTCTGGACGCTGCCCTTGCTGCTGCCCTCAAAGAAGGTCTGGAAGTGCGCGCGCAACACGCTTCTGAACTCAGCGTGGCAGTGGCCCGTACCCTCGAAACCATCGGGTTCTCCCACTTCGTGAAAAACCCCAGAGAACGCCTCCCCAGTGTGCTGTCCTTGCGCCTCCCCGAGGGCCTGAACGACGCACAGGTGCGCGGTGCCCTGCGTGAAAAAGGCATCTCCATCACCGGCGGTCTGGATGCCACCCGTGGCATGATCTGGCGCCTCGGTTTGATGGGTGAAGCTGCCCGCGTGGAACACTACCTGCGGTTCATGCGAACCCTCAATGAAATTCTGGGTCACAAGCACCTCGAAAACACCTTGCAGGAAAACCTGTCGGCTGTTCACGCCTGAGTTCCAACATAAAAATTCAACCCCTCCGGCTGCAGGCTGGAGGGGTTTTTGCTGTTTGGATTTTGTTTGGATTGCGATCAGGCCAGTTGCAACCGGGAAATCAGGGCATTCACAATGCTCTCGGGGGTGCCTTCTCGGGTGTCGGCCCACGACAGTCTGGCTTTGAGCTCGGGAAATTCTGCCAGTTGGGCAGGCAGGGTTTCTTTTTGCTCCTGATCCAGAATGAAAATGAACCTGCCATTGTCGAACCGGTATGCATGCAGGGTGCAGTTCCTGAGAACCCCAGAGACCTGCAAGAGCAAGTGATCGTAGAAAGCCTGAGGTTGTTGCAGGCCTTCGGACAGGTCTGCCACCTCCAGCAAACCCACGTGGTAAGACGAAAGCAACCGTCCATAGGCATCCAGTTGACGGTACAACTGGAAACGGTGGGGCAGGCCGGTCAACCAGTCCCGTCTTGCCTGACGGTCCAGTTCTTCTTGAAAAGCCGCCACTTGCACGCACAATTCAAAGTGTCTGAGCAGGCCTTCGAACCAGTTTTTTTCTTCTTCTCTCAGAGGCTGGGCCAGCCCGATCTGGTAACACAGGGGTTTAGGGGGTGCACTCAGGTAACCCCGATATGTCTTGTCATCTTGCCATCCTGTGGCGATGGGAGCGTGCTCTTCAAGGTGGAATTGACTGTCAGGCAAGAGGGTTGAGAGCACAACAGGAAATTGAGCCAGCACTTCTGCAGTGGAAAAGTGCTGCAAGGATTTGCACGCTTGAGCGTATTTGAGGGCGATTTCAGAGGCATTCTGCATGTGTGGACTCCATGGTGGTGTGTGGTCCTGGTCGGCGGTCAGGTGGACGGATGCAAGCAGTCCACCTGTGGATGTCTCACAGTATGACAGACGAACTCTGACACTTTTATGTTGTCCGATTTGTTAAAAACAGCCTGCAAAAGCCTGATCTTTGGAAGATTTTCCCCCCATCAGGAAAGGTGCTGAACTGAAAACGGCTCTTGGTCAAAAATCCGAAAGCGCTTTCGGAGACACCTTTGGATCTTCAAAATGGCTCTGGTAAGGCTTTAAGGTCAGCAAAGAACCACGAACCATAAAGCCCTTTGAGCCTCCCTGATCGGATTTTGTAAGTTTTGAGAGGCTCTGGTCCCTTTGGGAAAAACAAAAAATCAAAAACAAAGATGGCAGATCAAACTGCCATCTTTCACAAGGGAATTTTAAAGCATTTGACAGAAGATCAAGAGGTCATCTTTCTGGAAATGTTTTTGTGAAATAGGAGAATTCGTTTGAATCTTCCTATTTCACTGATAAATGCAGCAGGACTGCATTTTTTAAGTTTTATTTGAGGGCGTCCACCATGCCGGTCACTCCAGCCACCTGCAAGCTTGCGCCACCAACCAGAGCACCGTTGACGTTCGGCTTGCCACAGATTTCTTGAATGTTGTCTGGTTTTACGCTTCCGCCGTACTGCACCACGATTTGCTTAGCAAAAGCAGGATACAGTTCTTTCAGCACGCCACGGATTTCGGCGCACATGTCTTCGGCATCCTGAGCGGTGGCGGTTTTGCCGGTTCCAATGGCCCACACGGGTTCATAGGCGATGACCAGATCATCGGCAGACTGGATGGAAACCCCTGCAAGGCTGCCACGCAGTTGGTTGAGGGTGTAGCTCACCTGCTCACCCGCTTCACGCTCGGAGAGTTTTTCACCGACGCACACAATGGGCACAATGCCATTTTTGATGGCCTGTGCAGCTTTGGCAGCCACCACAGCATCAGACTCGAAGTGGTATTCGCGGCGCTCGGAGTGCCCGATCACAGCGTATTTCACCCCGAGGTCTTTCAGCATCGCAGCGCTGACTTCTCCGGTGTAAGCGCCAGAGTCATGCTGGGAGATGTCCTGTGCACCCAGTCCGACCTGAGAATCACCCAGCACGCCACTCAGGCCAGCCAGACTGACGCTCGGGGCCATGATGGCCAGTTTGATGTTGAGGTCTCCCAGTTGGCCGAGCAGGTCTTCGGCCCACTGCACAGACTCGGAGGGGGTTTTGTTCATTTTCCAGTTGAGGGCAAGGAAGGTTTGGGGTTTGGTCATGGTGTGTTCCTTTCAAAGATCCCCCTGCCTTTCACTTCGTTCAAGGCTGTCCCCCTTTAACTCAAGGGGGACAGTTCTGAGCACAGCGAGGAACAGGGGGTATGGTTCTTACTTCACAGCTTCAACGCCGGGCAGCTTTTTGCCTTCCAGCAACTCAAGGCTGGCTCCGCCACCGGTGGAGATGTGGCTGATTCTGTCGGCCTGACCGCTCTTGTTGATGGCACTCACGGAGTCGCCACCACCCACGAGGGTGTAAGCACCCTCAAGGCCGGCCACAGCAGCAGCAATGGAGTTGGTTCCATTGGCAAACTTGCTGAATTCGAACACACCCATGGGGCCGTTCCAGAACACGGTTTTGGCACCTTGCAGGGCAGTGGTGAAGGCTTCCACGCTGGCTGGACCGATGTCCATGCCTTCCCACTCGTCAGGGATGTTGAACACATCAAACACTTCGGTGTTGGCGTCGTTGCTGAATGCGTCACCGGCAAGGGTGTCGGTGGGCAGCACGATTTTGTCCCCGTAGGTTTTCAACAGTTCATTGGCTTTGTCCAGGAAGTCATCTTCGTGGATGGACTTGCCGATTTTGCCGCCCTGGGCTTTCACGAAGGTGTAAGCCATGCCCCCACCGATCAGGATGCGGTCCACTTTGGGCAGCAGGTTTTCAATCACCAGCAGTTTGTCAGAGACTTTGGCTCCACCGATGATCACCACGTAGGGGCGCTCGGGTTCGCCCAGCAGGTTGCCCAGAGCGTCCACTTCTTTCTGCAGCAGGAAGCCAGCGGCAGACGGGAGGATCTCGGCGACGCCAGAGACGCTGCTGTGTGCACGGTGTGCGCTTCCGAAGGCATCCAGCACGAAAGCATCTGCCAGTTTGGCAAATTTGGCGCTCAACTCAGGATTGTTTTTCTCTTCGCCGGGAGCAAAGCGCACGTTTTCAATCAGGGCCACTTCGCCGGGTTGCAGGGCTTGCACAGCAGCAAGGGTTTCCTCGGTCTCGGGGCTGCCTGCCACGAATTTCACGGGGCGACCAAGGTGTTTTTCCACCAGAGGGGCCACAGGTGCAAGGCTGTACTTGGGCTCGGGTCCGTTTTTGGGGCGTCCGAGGTGGCTGCACAGCACGAGGCTTGCCCCTTGATCCAGCAGGTATTGCAGGGTGGGAATGGAGGCGGCCACTCGGGTTTCGTCTTGGGCCACGCCATCTTTGATGGGGATGTTGTAATCGACGCGGACCAGCACGCGTTTGCCCTGTACATTGAGGTCTTCAAGTTTCATGATGACTCCTTTGTCTTTCTTGTCTTTGTGAAGAAAAACCCCCCTAGGCTGCGCCTATCCCCTCACACAGGTGAAGGGATGTCCATCGGACAGGGGGGTCAGAAAATCAGGCTTTGTTTTGAATCAGTTGAACGAGGTCGGCAATGCGGTTGCTGTAGCCCCACTCGTTGTCGTACCAGCTGAAGAACTTGACCAGGTTGCCCATGGTCATGGTCAGGCCACCGTCGATGATGGCGCTGTGTGGGTCACCCTGGATGTCGGTCAGCACGATGGGATCTTCGGTGTAGCTGATGATGCCTTTGTGGGAACCTTCAGCGGCAGCCTTGAACACAGCGTTCACTTCGGCAACGGTCACTTCTTTCTTCAGGATCACCACAACGTCACTGATCGAGCCAGTGGGGGTGGGAACGCGAAGGCTGGTGCCGTCGAATTTGCCTTTCAGGTTGGGGTAAACCTGAGAAACGGCTTTGGCTGCACCGGTGCTGGTGGGGATGATGTTCACTCCGGCAGCACGGGCACGGCGCAGGTCGGAGTGGGGCAGGTCGAGCACGCGCTGGTCGTTGGTGTAGCTGTGCACGGTGGTCATGATGGCTTTCTCGATGCCGAAGGCTTCGTCGATCAGCTTCATGGGGGCGCCCAGGGAGTTGGTGGTGCAAGAAGCGTTGGAGATGATGTTGTGCTTCTCTCCATCGTAGTCCTGCTCGTTCACGCCCATGACGATGGAGATGTCTTCGCCTTTGGCAGGAGCGGTGATCAGGACTTTCTTGGCGCCGGCTTCGATGTGCAGGCCAGCTTTTTCACGGCTGGTGAAGATGCCGGTGGACTCGATGACCAGGTCCACGCCGAGGTCTTTCCAGGGGAGTTCAGCGGGGTTTCTGACGGCCAGAGCAGCAATTTTGTTGCCGTTGACGGTCAGGGACTCTTCATCATATTCCACGGTGCCATTGAAACGGCCAGCGGTGGAGTCGTATTTGAGAAGGGTTGCGAGGGTTTTGTTGTCGGTGAGGTCGTTGATGGCAACAACTTCAATGCCGCGTTCGACGAGAATACGGAAGACCAAGCGTCCGATGCGTCCGAAACCGTTAATGCCTACTTTCATGGTCATTTCCTCCGCTGAGTAGTTTAACACCATTCCATCAGGACAAATACCCGACTTGTTTGGATTTTGGTGTCGATGTGACGCTAAATCATTTTGGGCTGTGCAGTTGGTGTATCAGCCCCTTCATCAGATTAAACTCCCCCATGTGATTTTTCTGAGAAAGCAGATGTATTTATACCAAGTCCAAGTAAATGATATATATTTCACGAACAAGAAAAAACAAAATTTTAGCAACACTTCCATGACATTTTGGCTCCCACACAGTACACTGCATGCTATGAAAAGATGGATCACCCTGTTGATTTTCGCTGGTGCAAGTTCTGCGCTGGCCCAGACCAGCCTTGGCATTGGTGCCTCATACAACTTCCTGACCGGTGGTGGCAACCTCAGCAACCAATCCTTTTCCGTTCATCTGGATCAGGGTGGGTTTCTGGTGGGCAGCCGCATTGAAGCAGGTTTACAGCAAGGCAACAATCCCGGCTTCAATGTGAAAGCCGCAGTGACGGCAGATGTGCCTGCCACCCTGGGCTTTAAGCTCAAAGTGGGTGCAGGTCCAGAGTTGCTCCGCGACACCAAAAACAACGGTTGGGTGGTCAGTGGGTACGTGTTTGTCAGCCCAGAGTTTGAGCTGGCCCTTGGCCTTTCTGCTTTTGCGGAGGTGGCTTACAGCAAAGTCCTTTTCACAGATTTTGCCACCCCTGACAACATTGGTGTGAAAGCCGGAGTCCGTTTCACCTTCTGATTCTTGATGTTCAAAACATTGCTTTTGACGGGAAAGCAACGGCTGGAGTGGGTGGAGGCACCTGCTCCAGCTCTTTTGCAAGGTTATGCCAGACTCCGCACTTTGAAAACGGCGGTCAGTGTCTCATCCACCTTGTCGGAATACCTCGGGAATGTGGATGTGGATTTTCCCAGAGCTTCGGGATACGAAAGCCTTGCCCGAATAGAGGAGACGACCGACCCTGAGCATTTTCCAGTGGGGTTGCGTGTTGTGGATGTTTATGGTCACTCAGATCAGGCGATCAGGCCATTCAGCCGTCTGATCCCGGTTCCCGAGCACATTCCAGATGAGGTGGCCTTGCTGTCCATTCTGGCCTGTGACGCTTTCAAAGGGGTTTACCGCTTGCGTCCCCTCAAAAACAGCAGAGTGTTGGTGGTGGGTGCCGGAGTGATGGGCTTGCTGTCCATCTGGAACCTGATCCAACTGGGCCATGAAGTGGATGTTTTTGATCCCATCTCAGAGCGGTTAAACCTTGCTGAACAACTTGGAGCCCGCAGTTTGCACAGAGTCCCATATGAAACCCACCGGTTTGCTCTGGAATGCAGTGGGCATCCAGATGCGTTTTTCTCCATGCAAAGGGCCATGGTGCAGGGAGGCAAAATTGGGGTTCTGTCAGATGGCAATTGGGGCCGTTTGCAGCTTGCACCTGAATTTCACTCCAGAGAATTGACGGTGGTGGGTTCCAGCGATGGGGTGCGTTATCAAGACCACGCCCGGATTTTTTTCAGGATGCCTCTGGAGCAGCAAATGCCTCTGGTGAAGATTTTTGATTGTCACATCAAGGCAGCGGGTTTGATTGCACTCTTCGAAAGCATGGCTGAAGGCCCCCGGCCTTTGAAGGTGATGGTGGATTGGACCTGAAAATGCCATTCAGGACTGAAGATTTTTCAGTTTAACCTGGATCTTAATCCAGAGTAAGGGAAGTCCCTTATGCAAAATAAGCGTCTTTTGCTAAAAAAAGCCTGTTTGTGAATCCATCCATCAAGCAAAACAGCAAAGCATGTCATCCAATGTCGTTGTCATGTGGTGTGTGGGATGGGACAAAAGCCAGAACAAACAGGAATTTCAGCTCGGATTCAGCAATTACACAGAATGAACTTACACGAATTCCGCAGGTTGAAAAAGCATTTTGGACATGACGGTGCTCACAACCGGTCAAACATCACCCGAGCATACTGAATCTCAAGATGAAACCTGATGCTGCCTCTTTTGATGCTTTACACCAACCTGACATGCAAAGTGCAAACCTTGCAGATTCAACCTCAACCCACCCTCGAACCCTGCCTTCCGAAGGGACCCTCAAATACCTTGCCAGCAAACGGGCGAGACAGAAACATGTGGGGCGTACCTGCCCCAAAACCTCCAGGGCAGGTGCAGTCAATCCTGACTTTTTGGCCCTTGGCTTGGGTGGCACCAACATGCTCGCCATGCTCTGGGCGGTGGCGATGGGGCGCCGTTCTGTGGGTGTGGAAATGCGTGGAGATCCTTTCCTGGGTGTGCACTGGAACATCCGGGAAGACCTGTACCACCAACTGGGTCTGATCGACCAGATGATGCTGGAAAGGTATGGTGAGGCAGGCATCCCCACCAAAGATGATGGATCTTTGATTCGTCTGGCCGATTGTTTCTACCACCCGAGCACCCGTGCTGGTGACATTGTTGCCGATGAAGTGATTGACGGCTACGACAAAGACCAGCACATTGTGGGCACCATCCACCATGTGGAATACATCGATGACCGTTGGAAGGATGGAATGCCCAACCGGGTGATCACCGAACTGGTGCCTCCTGTGCCACCCCGGCAACCCGATCCCACCAAAATCCGCAGTGACATGCAGGCTGTGTTGGATGGCCCCTCCACCTTTCAGGCTTCTGCGGTTTCCATTCAACTTCTGTTGCGCCGCTATCTGGAAAAGATCGAAGAGATGGACCTCAAAAAGGGGTGTGTGCCTCGGGTGCGCATTTTCAACCGTCACCGCGTGATTGCAACAGAAGGTGAGGGCTTCATCCGTCAACCCGATGGAAAAATGAGGGTTTGCATTGAAGAAGTGACCGAAATGGATTTCAAAGGCAAGTTGATGCGCATGCGCACGCCGGGCTCAGAGACCATGGATCTGGGTGTGCCAGAGTTGTTGTCCATTGCTCAGGGTTTTCACAGCAGCGACGCCGCCCGACTGGGATTCCAGCAGCAAGATGTGAAAGTGGACCATGGGGACGGTCGTGGTCCAGTGGTGGCACAGGCCGATTTCATTGCGGGTCTGGTGGAAATTCTGGTGGATGGTCGTTTGAGGCGGCGCATCGCTTCTGAATTTGATGCACAGGGCAACGAGTACTGGGTGCGCCAGATTGCAGTGGGCCACGAGAACGATCCGGAGGTGGGTTGGGTCTTGGTGCAGGTTCCAGACCACATGAGCTTCTGTCCCATCGAAGCAGGATTGGTGCCCGCAGGGACCTGCAAGAATGCTCCAGAGTATTTCTCGGCTTACCAGATTTTGCTGTATGACTTTTACATTGAGCAATCTGCTTTGATCCTTGAAGTGGAACCGGATGACCTTCGCAAAGTCCAGATGGTGTACGGCCCGAGGTTGTTCAGTTTGATTGAACGCATGGGTGACGATGCGAGGGTGGCTGTCAATGGGGTGATTGCCGGAGATTCTTTTGGAAATGGTCATTTCCTGACCAGTGCTGGCGCAATGGCTGGAATGATCGGGCATGCCTACCGCTTTCTGGAATACTGGCAACGGCGTGAAGCAGGCCTGTGCACCGAATCCAGCATCCGTTTGCTGGCAGACCGCATCAAACAGGACACAGAAGCCTGGCTGTCAGTGAGTGCCAAAGAGTTCAGTGAAGCCATTCCCATCAATTTTGGTGCAGAGCGTGGAGCCCAGATTGCTGCTGCCAGCGGCATTGATCCCACCAAGCATGCACACAGCATTGATGCAGGTCGCAGGCAGCGGCATTCCCTGTTGCCTCTGGACCCCTCCGATTGGAGAAGGCTTTTCCTGCGAAATGGTCGGGTGGTTTCTGCGGCATTGCCTCCCCTCAATCCCATCCACCCTGCCTTGCGCGATTTGGAAACGCTGCTCTCTGATCCGCCCTTTGACGTGCAAGCTGCTCTGGTCTAGTAAGCGGTTGAGCTTTTTCAAAATTCAAAAAGCCAGAGGGGCTGCATGTGCAGCCTCTGGGCGTCGTCTGTTCAAAGGCAAGGACATCAAGCCGTGTTTGTGGATGGGTGATTTCAAATTCAAAAGGATGGTTGTGTTGTGCACCTGACATTGATGTTTTTACAACTTGCTGTGATTGTGCTGGTCGCCCGTCTGGTGGGCTTGGCCATGCGGAGGTGGGGGCAACCTCAGGTGGTGGGCGAAATCTTGACTGGCATTGCTCTGGGCCCGTCTTTGTTCGGATGGTTGCTGCCCACATGGCAACACCAATTGTTTCCAGCCGCAACCGTGGACCTGTTGAAGGGCCTGAGCAGCATTGGACTGGTGTTGTTCATGTTTCTGGTGGGTCTCGAACTGGACGTTGCCCAGATCCGCAAAATGCGCCACAAAGCCCTTTCCATTTCATTGGGCGGACTGGTGTTGCCTCTGGTTTTGGGGGTGTTTGCAGGTGTTGTTCTGCTGGATACCCCCGGTTTTTTTCCAAACAACAGCAACCCGTGGGTGGGGGTTCTTTTCTTGGGGGTGGCCATGTCTGTGACGGCTTTTCCGGTGCTGGCCCGCATCCTGTCTGAATTTCGCATGACCTGTTCGAGGTTGGGTGGGCTTGCTCTGGCCAGTGCAGCCATGGACGATGCGTTTGCTTGGATGCTTCTGGCGGGGGTTCTGGTTCTGGCCAGAGGTTCCACCAGTGGAGTCCTTCAGATGACTGTGGGACTGGTGGTTTTGCTGGTGTTCAGTTTTGGGGTTCTGAAGCTTTTGCTGGCCAAATGGATGCAGCATCTTGAGGGAAAAGGAAAGCAGGTTTATGGTCTGCCTGTTGTTCTGGTCTTGTTGTTTCTGTATGCAGCGTTGACTGAAGCTCTGGGTTTGCATTTTGTGCTCGGGGCTTTTGTGCTCGGGGTCGTCACACCCAGAGGGTGGATGGTCAAAGAATGGGAAGAAAAAATGGTGCCCCTCACCACCCATTTGTTGCTGCCAGTTTTCTTCGTGGTGTCAGGACTGAACACCCAGATGCAATTGATTCAGGGATGGCACAGTTGGCTGGCAGCAGCAGGAATTGTGGTTCTGGCCTGTGCAGGCAAATTGTTGGGTTGTGGTTACGCCGCATGGCGTTCTGGAGAAACACCTGCTCAGGCCCTCAGTGTGGCGGGTCTGATGAATGCCAGAGGTTTGATGGAGTTGGTGGTTTTGAATGTGGGTTTGCAAATGGGCTTGATCGGTCCTGTGCTGTTCAGCATCATGGTGTTGATGGCTGTGGTGACCACCCTGATGGCCACCCCCATTTTTCGTCTGGGATTGCATTTGTCCCGTCAGGAAATTGGAAAGGTCCCTGCTCGATCTGCACAATCGGTTTGAAAGCGCCTTCAAAACATCCACATCAAGTTGGAAAACCATAACACCAGAGCCAAACCCAAGGGTTTGGCTCTGGTGTGTTCAGTCATTTCGGGAGGGCTTCAGGGGTACATGCGGGTGAGCATGCGTGGGAAAGGAATGGCTTCCCTGAGGTGGTCAATGCCAGTGATCCAAGAGACCAATCTTTCAAGCCCCAAACCAAAACCGCTGTGTGGCACACTGCCAAAGCGACGCAGGTCAAGGTACCACTCGAAAGCCTCCAGAGGCAGGCCATGTTCCTCGATGCGGCTTTTCAGCAGTTCATAATCGTGGATGCGTTCTGAGCCACCAATGATTTCGCCATAACCCTCTGGGGCGATCATGTCGTCACAGAGCACCACATCGGGGTTCTCGGGGTCAGGTTGCATGTAAAAAGCTTTGATGCTGGTGGGGTACTTCTCGATGATCACTGGACGGTCAAAGTGGTTGCCCAGCAAGGTTTCGTCTGGTGCACCAAAATCCTCTCCCCACGGGATGTCCCGACCATAGGTTTTGAGGATCTCCAGAGCTTCAGTGTAAGTGATGCGAGGAAAATTGCCTTCAGAAGCCGGCTTGAGCTTGTCGAGGTCCCGCTCAAGAATCTTGAGTTCTTCCTGGCACTGGTTCAGCACCCGCGTCAGAATGAAGCTGATCATGCGTTCCTGCAGGGCCATGTTGTCTTTGTGTTCTGCGTAGGCCACCTCGGGTTCGATCATCCAGAATTCCAGCAGGTGACGGCGGGTTTTGCTTTTTTCTGCCCGGAAGGTGGGACCAAAGGTGTACACCTTGCCAAAGGCCAGAGCTCCGGCTTCTCCGTAAAGCTGCCCGGACTGGCTCAGGTATGCTTTGTCTTCATCAAACAGGTTGATTTCAAAGAGGTTGGTGGTGCCTTCTGCTGCGTTGGGGGTGAAAAAAGGCGCATCAAAACGGATGAATCCTTCCTGATGAAAGAAATCATTGATGGCGGTTTGCACGGCATCCCGCACGCGGATGATGGCCCATGGGCGTTTGTGGCGCAGCCAGAGGTGACGGTGTTCCAGCAGGAAATCAATCCCGTGTTCTTTGGGGGTGAGGGGGTATTCGGCAGCGTTGTCTGCCACCACTTGAATGTCACGGACACTGAGTTCCACACCGCCCGGTGCACGATCGTCCAATCGGACCAGACCGGTGAGGGTCAGGCTTTCTTCCTGTTGCAGGCGTTTGGCGGTTTGAAACACTTCTTCAGAGACATCCCCTTTGAAGACAGTGGCTTGCATGAAACCCGAGCCATCCCTGATTTGCAGAAAATGAATTTTGCCGCTGGAGCGGATTCCTGTGAGCCAGACATTCAGGGTGACGGTCTGCTCGGCATGTTGTTTGAGATCACGAATGAGCGTCATAACGCACTGATTATAAGTTGTCCAGTCAATTTCTGGGAGGGTGAAGGTGAAGAACCTTCCCATGGCTTTTTTGACCGATTTCCAGAGCTTCAACCGACCTGCTTGATCCACCAAAAACTTTGTAAGCTTTTGGAACATTCCTGAAGTTATACTGAGAAAGCACAGGACAAAACCGGATGAAAACGCTTTCAGAACGCATTTTGATGCATTTCTGAAAAATTCTGAAAGGGGGCTTTACAGGCTGCGGGGATTCTGATACCTTTAGTTTGTTCTGAAAACTAAGTATGCTGTTTGAGCCGCAGACAGCATATGGTTCTTGCTTCAAGCCCACAGTTCATCACCACGCCCACCATGTTGCCGCCATGGAAGGGATGTCGGATCGTGCGGATGCAGGCATCACATCAGGACACTTAGGGAGGCCTTGACAGGTGCATTGGATGGAGTTACGGTTTGAGTAACAACATCACAATCTGATCAAGGTGGAAAGGGAGCAACCATGAAGAAAGTACTCGCCGCTGTAACCGTTTCGCTGCTGGCCGCCTCTGCTGCAGCCCAGTCCAAGCAACTGGAGATCTTCTCCTGGTGGGCTGGAGATGAAGGACCCGCTCTGGAAGCCCTCATCAAACAGTACAAAGCCAAGTACCCCAACGTAGATGTGCAAAACGCCACCGTGACCGGCGGGTCCGGTGTGAACGCCCGTGCAGTGCTGAAAACCCGCATGCTCGGTGGCGATCCACCAGACTCCTTCCAGGTGCACGCAGGTCAAGAACTGACCGGTACCTGGGTGGCTGCAGGCCGCATGGAAGACCTCAGCGCACTCTACAAAGAGCAAAACTGGAACAAGGTTTACCCCAAAGGCCTGCTGGACCTGATCAGCACCAACGGCAAACCCTGGGTGGTTCCGGTCAACGTTCACCGCTCCAACGTGATGTGGTACGTCCCCAGCAAACTCAAAGAGTGGGGCATCACCCCTCCCAAAACCTGGGATCAATTCTTCACGGTCTGCAAATCCCTACAAGCCAAAGGCGTAACCCCTCTGGCCCTCGGTGAAAACTGGACCCAGCAGCACCTGTGGGAAAGCGTGGCTCTGGGCACCCTCGGTCCCGCCGACTACCTGAACCTCTGGAACCGCAAACTGAAATTCAACAGCCCCAAAGCTGTGAAAGTCTGGGAAAACTTCGGTAAAGTGCTGGCCTGCACCAACTCCGATGCCTCTGGCCTCAGCTGGCAACAGGCTGTGGATAAAGTCGTCGCTGGCGACGCTGCCTTCAACATCATGGGCGACTGGGCTGCTGGATACCTCTCCACCACCCTGAAACTCGAACCCGGAGTGGGCTTCGGCTATGTGCCTTCCCCCGGCACCGGCGGTACCTTCATCATGCTGGCAGACGCCTTCGGCCTGCCCAAAGGCGTGAAGAACAAAACCGAAGTCATGAACTGGCTGCGCCTGATTGGTTCCAAAGCTGGACAGGATGCCTTCAACCCCATCAAGGGTTCCATCTCTCCCCGCAATGACTCTGACCTCAGCAAGTACAACAAGTACTCCCAGTCTGCTGCAAAAGACTTCCGCACCAACAAGATCGTGGGCAGCCTGGTGCACGGCGCTGCTGCCAACGAAGCTTTCATGAGCAACTTCGCCACCGTGATGGAAATCTACCTGTCCACCAAGAGCGCTTCCAAAGCTGCCAATGCTGCAGAAGCCATTGCCACCCAGACCAACCTGGGCAAGTAAGATTTCCCCACACAACTCCTAAAACTCCCGAGGGTCAGTTCACCGGAGGGTGAGCTGGCCCCTTTTCACAGGGAGACAGAACGTCTTCTTTCCTTCCTTCCCAAGAACAGGCAGGAATTTTTTGGCGTTCTGTGTTGTGTACACCATCAGGAGCCGCACCATGGCGAATGCAAAACAACCCATCCTTAAGAACACTCCGTCTCCCAAGACGGCCACCCGCAAACCACTGGACATGGACCGCATCTTTGCTGCCCTGTTGCTCATCCCGAGCATCATTCTGGTGGGCATTTTTGTTTACGGTTTCATTGGCCAGACCATGTACACCTCCCTCACCGACTGGGGGCGTGACCCTGCACAGGCTCTGGCTCTGGAGCCCCAGCTGAAGTACATCGGTTTTGAAAACTACAAAGAACTGTTCACTGGCCTGCTGGACCAACGTTTCCGTCAGGACCTGGTTTCCACTTTGTTCTTCACCGTCTTTTTCATTGCTGGCAGTCTGGGCATGGGACTGGTTCTTGCTGTGATGCTGGACCAGAATCCCAAAGGTGAAAGTTTCTTCCGCACCCTGTTTCTTTTCCCCATGTCCCTGAGTTTCATTGTGACCGGGACCATCTGGCGCTGGCTGCTGCAACCCGAGGGGGGCTTCAACCAGCTGTTCGGAACCCAATTCCAGTGGCTCAACTCCCGGGACCAGATTTTCCAGTTCAACTGGCAGGACATCCCCTTTTACACCGCTCTGGTGGTGGGACTGGTGTTCTTCTGGATTGCCTATCAGGCGTTCACCCAGCGCAACCAGACCCGCATGATTGTGGCACTGGTCTCCGCTCTGGTTCTGATCGTCTGGGGTTCCATCTGGGGCAGAGGAGCCGAGTGGCTGTATCCCCTTCCAGAGACCCACGGCTTCAACCTCGCTTTTGTTGGAATCATTATTGCTGCCGTGTGGCAAATGGCCGGATACACCATGGCCCTGTACCTTGCAGGGATCCGCGGTGTGCCCGAGGACCTGCGTGAAGCTGCACGTGTGGACGGCTGCACAGAAATTCAGATTTACCAGAAAGTGATCTTCCCCTTGCTGACCCCCATCACCCTGAGTGCCATCATCATTCTGGGTCACATCAGCCTGAAGATCTTCGACCTGGTGTTTGCCATGGCAGGTGCAGACAATGCCACCACCGACGTGCCTGCCCTCTTGATGTACCTGACCAGTTTCCGCAGCAACCAGTTCGCCAAAGGTGCCGCCATCTCCATGGTGCTCCTCGTGATGGTTGCCGCAGTGATCGTGCCCTACCTGTACACCTCTTTGAGAAAGGACCGCAGATGACCAAGGCTGCCCCTCAGGCTGCTGCCCACGGCAGTGCCCACAAATCCCTGATTCCGCTTCCTGTGGTTTACGTGGTGCTCGGGATCACCTCCTTGTTCTTCCTGATCCCCATGTACATGGTGGTGATCACTGCGTTCAAAGATCCGGCCAACATCAATCTGGCCACAGCATGGATTCCTCCCACCGTTCCCAACTGGCAGGGTTTTGCAGAAGCCATGAACCTGTTCCTGCCCAAATTCCAGAACAGCCTGATCCTGACCATCACGGCCACCTTGCTGTCTGCCATGCTGGGCTCCCTGAACGGCTACATCCTTTCCAAATGGAAATTCTGGGGCAGCGATCTGCTGTTTGCCCTGATGCTGTTCGGGATGTTCATTCCTTACCAGAGCACCCTGATTCCCATCTTCCAGACCCTGAAAAGCCTGGGATTGTACGGCTCCATCTGGGGACTGGTGCTGGTCCACGTGATTTACGGGATTCCCATCACCACCCTGATCTTCAAGAACTACTACTCTGAAGTGCCCGACGAACTGATGGAAGCCGCCAAAATCGACGGTGCAGGCTTCTTCCAGGCGTACCGCAACATCATCCTGCCCATCTCCATTCCGGGTTTTGTGGTGGTGATCATCTGGCAGTTCACCCAGGTCTGGAACGAGTTCCTGTTCGCTGTGACCCTCACCAACATCGACTCCCAGCCGATCACGGTGGCTCTGGCCCAACTGGCCGGTGGCGAGGCCGTCAAATGGAACCTCCCCATGGCCGGAAGCCTGTTGGCTGCCCTGCCCACCCTGCTGGTGTACATCTTCCTCGGCAAGTACTTCATCCGTGGACTCTTGGCCGGTTCGGTCAAAGGTTAAGCACACCTTCTTAAGCACTCTGGCAATGTTGCCAGAGTGCTTTTTTGTTTAGGATGTTCCCATGGACACTGCTTCTGAAATTCAGCATTTTTATGCCACTGGAAATGAATTTGCTCGTCTGTCCAGAGGGATTGGACCTCTGGAACACCAAAGAACCCGCGAAATGGTCTTGAAACATGTGCCAGAATGCCCTGCTTTCATTGCGGATGTTGGAGGAGCCCATGGGGTTTATGCCTTCTGGTTGGCTGCTCTGGGACATCAGGTGCATTTGCTGGACCTCTCACCAGAGCACATCCATGAAGCTCAAAATCTGACGAACGCTGAAGGGGTGCCTGCTCTGGCCTCCATTCAGGTGGGAGATGCCCGTGCTTTGCCTTTTGACAGTGCCTCCATGGACGTGGTGTTGTTGCAAGGCCCCCTGTATCACCTGATGGAACAGGGTGACCGACATCAGGCCCTGACAGAAGCCTTCAGGGTGTTGAAAACCGGAGGGAAAGTGCTGGCGTGTGGCATCACCCACACGGCCTCCCTGATGGTGGGAATTCATCGGGAATGGCTCTGGGATCTGGATTATTTTGAGATGGTGCAGCAGGAAGTGAACACGGGACTGCACCACAAGCCCGAAAGCTGGCCCAATTTGTTCATGGATGCTTTTTTTCACCATCCAGAGCACATGAAGGCCGAACTGGAGCAGGCTGGATTTCAGGTGCAAGAGATGCTCGGGATTGAAGGGCCGGCATGGGCCATTCCAGATTTCGAAATGGCTTGGCAGGATCATGGAAAACGGACTCGCATTTTGGAAACGGCCCGTCTGGTGGAAAAAGACCCCATTTTGAGCCCTCATTTTGTTGCGGTGGGCATCAAACCCTGAAAAAAGCCTGCTGGATCAGACCCATTCGGGGTTTTGAAGGCCCCCTCTGGCTCATGTGATCTAAGGACACGTTCAAGAAAAGAGGATAGAATGTCAGTCGTGTACGTAAACCGTCGTGCGAACTTCGAGTATGAAATTTTGGAGCGTTATGAGGCTGGCATCGTCCTGACCGGAACGGAAGTGAAAAGCATCCGTGCTGGAGGCGTGGATTTTCGTGACGCATTTGCCCGTCTGGAGAATGGCAACATTGAACTGGAAGGGCTTTACATCCCCATTTACGACAAAGGCTCTTACAACAACCACGAGCCGCGCCGCAAGCGCCGTCTGCTGCTCAACCGTTCAGAGATTGTCAAGCTGAGAAAAGCTCTGGTGCAAAAAGGCCTGACCCTGATCCCCACCAAGTTGTATTTCAAAGGCCAGTACATCAAAGTGGAGGTGGCGGTGGCCCGAGGCAAAAAGCTGCATGACAAGCGCCGTGCAGAGGCAGAAAAAACCATGAAACGGGAACTCAGGGAATTGTGAAACGTTTTGTTGTCCTCCTGTTGCTGTTGCTCCAGACCGCTTTTGCCCAGTACACCCTGCAATCTCTGGGCATTGGGGACCAGCGGGTCCAGAGCATCAGTTACTACGGGGTTGGCTATGTGAGGGCAGAATTTCTGAGCCCTTACTTTCTGGTTTCTGTGGACCGCAGCACCGTGCGTGTGCGTTACGGAAAAAACACCCTGACGTTGCCCATCGAAACCAACCCTGTTGCAGGCATCACCCAGAACTATTACGTGCAGGTCAACGACCAGACCACCACCGGGTTTCCAGCCATTCTGGTGAACCGTGGGGTTTTTGTGCCTGTGCAGCAGGTGGCCTCTGCCTTGCAAATCAGTTACTCGGGCAACCAACTGGTGATTCCCAGAGCCACGCTGGGCAATGTCGCCTCGAAAGTGGATGCCAAAGCAGACCGGGTGGTTTTTGAAATCGACCAGAATGTGCGGGTGCTCGACCAGTCCAGCAGCACCGAAGTCAAATTGCTGGTCAAAAACATCTCCGGGAAAAGCACCACTTACACCACCACTGGCAAATTCCTGCCCAAAATCAAGGCAGAAGTGGCCGGAAATGACCTGCTCATTCAGGCCCCCTTGCCCAAAGGTGCGGGTTACCAGTTTTACTTCTCGCCGCTTTCCGACAAGAAAGCCCGACTGGTGCTGGATGTGGGGACCTCGTTCCAGAGCAAGCAGACCGCTCTGGAACAGCGCCTCCTGAAGCCCGTGATCGTGCTGGACGCTGGCCATGGAGGCAACGACACCGGAGGCACCCGAGGGGTCATCGAAAAAGAACTGACCCTTGAAGTGGTGCGTCGCATGGGACAGGCCCTTTCCAAAGCAGGCTGGACCGTCAAATACACCCGCACCAATGATGTGGCGGTGTCTCTGACCGAACGTGCAGCTCTGGCCCGCACCAGTGATGCTTTTGTCAGTGTGCATCTCGGGTATGCCCCCGGAAACAACCAGACAGGCGTGGTCCTGTCCTACCAGTCTGGCGATGAACACCTCGAATACATCCGGCAGATGCGAGGCGAAGCCCAGCCGTCTCTGGGCGTGACCAGCACAGAATCCCTGAAAACCTTTGGGGACACTGTACGGACAGAACTTTCGCGGGTCAAAATCGACACCCGCCTCAGGCCCACCCGTGACCTGTACCTGCTGGCAGAGGCCCCCAAGGCTGCCCTGATGGTGGAAATTGGCTTTCCCGAGAACCCTCAGGACCTTGCCCGTCTGAAAGACACCTCCTATCTGGACACCCTGTCCCTCGCGCTTGCCAGAGGCATCACCGTTTACTTGACCCCCAAAGACCAGAAAGCCACCGAAACCCCCAACAAGGACCCCAAGCCATGAACAAAGTGCTGACCCCTGTGAACATCATCTGTTTGCTGTTGCTGGCTGCAGCCGGGATTTTCTATTACGTGGTGACTTTGCCCCCCAAAGTGCCCGAGTATGAATTGAACACCGGGCCAGCCACCGTCAGCAAAAATGTGCGCCTGTACTTCAACGATGCGGCTCTGGAAAAGTACCGCACCGAAGAGCGCACCATCGAACTTGCTGTGGACAATGAAACCACCTTTGCCAGAACGGCCCTGAAAGCCCTGATGGATGGCCCCAAGGCCGAAGGCAGCGTGTCCACACTTCCCAAAACGGGTGAAGTGCCAGATGTGTTCACCCGCGAAGGGCATTATTATGTGAACCTTCCGGCAGCATGGAAAAACCAGACTTTTGGCAGCACTTCGGAGTTGCTGTTGGTGTGCACCATCACCCGCACCTTGCTGGACCTGAACCCCAACAATCTGGATGTGGCTTTCATGGTGGATGGAAAAACCGTGGAAAGCCTGGCAGGCCACGTGGACCTGCGCAACGCGTTTAACCGGGAGAGCTGTCCTTGAGAATTGAATCCATCAGCCTGCAAGGCTTCAAGAGTTTCGGAGAAAAAACCCGCATTGAATTTGTGTCTGGCATCAACGCTGTGATTGGCCCCAACGGCAGCGGAAAAAGCAATGTCATCGAAGCGATCCGCTGGGCCACCCACACCGCCAGAGTGCGCGAACTCCGGGCTGGCAACGCCACCGAGCTGATTTTTCACGGCAGTCAGGGCAAAAGTTCCCTCGGGCTGGCCGAGGTGATGCTGGAGCTCTCGGGAATGCACCGCAGCAACCTTCCCGAGCGCCTCAATCTGGCCCGTCGGGTGTACCGGGATGGAGACACCGAACAGGAACTGCTGGGCAAAAATGTGCTGGTCCGGGACATCCAGAATGCCCTGAGGGGCAGCGGTCTGGGTCCCGGTGGCCTCGCAGCCATCGGTCAGGGGGAAGTCTCCGGGGTGGTGACCGCCGACAGCAAGACCCTGCTCGGGTATCTGGAAGAAGCGGCAGGCCTGAGCGCCCTCACCCACCGCGAAAAACAAACCCTTGACCGCCTGATCGAGGTGGAAAAGCATCTGGAACAACTGGAGTTGCTGGCCTCGGGGCTCCGTGAACGCACCGAACAGCTTCACAAAGAAGCCGAAGCCGCCCGCAAGCACCACCAGTACACCCAAGAACTTCAACTGCTTTCACAAGCGGTGCAGTGGTCCAAACACCAGAGCCTCAGCCGAGAACTGCAAGAATTGCAGCAGCAAGAACAGCAACTGCAAACCGACGTGAGAGCCGCAGCAGAAGGCTTCTCTGGCATCCAGACCCGTCAGGAAACTTTGCGTCTGGCCTTGCAGGCTGCTGGTGTCGAACGGGCGGAATACGAAAGCACCCTGCGCCTGATCAAAACCGCAGAGGAGCGGGTTCGGGACACCGAAAAGTATCTGGATTTGCTTCAGCAGGACCAGCAGCATGTGCTGTCTGAAATGGAAGCTCTGGAAGGCTTGCCTGTTCCAGAAAAACCACAGGAAGATGCCGTTCAGATCGAAGCGTCCCTGAGGTCCCTGAAGGTGCGTCTCCAGAGTGCAGAGCGCCGTTTGCAGGCCGCAGAAAACGAATTGAAACAGGCCTACACCCGTGCTCAAGAAGCCGCCAGAGAAGAAGCCCAGCACGTCACCCTTCAGCAGGAAGCCGAACGCCTGCAAGCCCAGATTGCAGAAGATCAGCAGGCTCTGCACACCGCTGAGCATCAACTTTTGGAACTTCGCCAGACTGTTACCTCCACCGAAGAGCAGTACCGGAACACGCTGGATGCTTTTGAAACGGCACGCAAAGACCTGCAAACCGCCAAAAACGACCTCTCCAGAGCCAACAACGAAAAAGCCCCACTGGAACGGGAACTCAAGCGTCTGGAAGTGGTCCTGAACAGCTACGCAAGGTACGGAGAAGGTTCCAGAAATGCCCTGAACAGCGACATCGACGGCATCATTGGCAGCGTCGCAGACTGCCTGAACGTTCCAGAAGAATACGAAACCGCCATCACGGCTGCTCTGGGACGCCGTCTTGAACAGGTGGTGGTGCAAAACGCACAGGTGGCCCAGCAAATCATTGAACACCTGAAACGCGCAGGAGGAAGGGCCACCTTCCTGCCTCTGGACCTCATCAAATCGAGGGTGCGTCCGGACCAGCGTTTGCTCTCCGAGCGTGGCGTGCTGGGATACGCCCACAACAAATGCCCCAGCGATCCCCCCTTGATCAGCGAACACCTGCTCGGGGACACCCTGATGGTGCAGGACCACCCCACCGCCACCCGACTTGCCCGCAGTTACCCCCAGAGGCCCCGATTGGTCACCCTGGACGGTGAAGTGATTGAAGCCACCGGAGCCGTGACCGGAGGAAAACTCAAGGACTCGGGTCTGACCGTGCTGGCAGACCAGCGCCGTTACCACGACCTGCAAGACGAACTTGATGAACTGGACCGCAAGGCCGACAAGGCCCGCAAGCAGGAACGCCACATCGAAGACCTGCTGAAAAGCCTCGAAGATCAGGTGCGAACCTTGCGCCTGAAACACCAGCAGGAAAAAGGACAGGAAGGGGCTCTGGAGCGCACCGTCACCCAGCTTGCTGCCCGCAGGGATGCTTTGCAGGCCCAGCTCAGAAGCCTGAGTGGGCGCATGGAGTCCACTTCCTCTGGACCTGCCTTTGAGGGTGTAGAGGTGCTGGAGGCCAGCATTACAGGCATCCGTCAGGACATTGAAAACATCCGCCAGCAAGAACAACAGGGTCTGTCCAGACTGCACGAAGTGCGGGAAAAGCACACCGCTTACCAGCACCACCTGCAAGAACAACAACGCCTCATCACCGCCCGAGAAAAACACAGCAGGCTGACCGGACAGATTCAGGGGTACCTGCTCAATCTGGACAACCACCAGCGTGAACTGCAGGTGCACCAGAGCAAACTGGCCGCCCTGAGCCGTCCTGAACTGGCCCCTCTGGAAAAAGAATACCAGCAGCTCAACGAGCAACACGCTGCCCTGACCCGCAGAACCGCCGAACTGCAACGCGCACTGGAAAACACCCGCCTGAACCTCGCACGCAAAGAAACCCAGCGTCAGGACCTCGGTGAAGTGCAGGAACCCGAAACCCTGCCTGCCGGAGATGCACGGCTCTGGACCTCCCGCATCCAGACCCTTGAACGCATGCTGCTGGACCTCGGGGCCATCAACGCTCTGGCCGAACAGGAATTTGAGCAGGAATCGGCCAAGCTGCAGACCATGGAAAAAGACATTTCGGATACCCGTCAGGCCATTGAACAGATCCGAAATGCCCTGCGCGACCTGAGGCAAGACATCCACCAGAAACTGTTTCAGGCTTTTGAACGGGTCAAAACCGCATTTTCCAGTTATGCACAGGAACTGCTGGGTGGCCTTGGAGAACTGCAACTCGATCAGGACGAAGCCGGAAAGCCTGTGGGCATGAGCATGGTGGTGCAACCCCGCAGCAAACGCACCCGGAACATCCACCTGCTCTCGGCAGGGGAGAGAACCATGGTCGGTCTGGCCTTCCTGTTTGCCCTCTCAGAAGCCCCAGAGGACCAGCGTGGCCTGCCCATCGCCATCCTTGATGAAGTGGACGCCCCTCTGGACGAGGCCAACATCCGCAGGTTCACCCACTTCCTGAAGCTGCTGGCATCCAAAGGCAGCCAGTTCATTCTGGTCACCCACCAGAAAGCCACCATGGAAATTGCCCACGCGCTCTGGGGCGTCACCACCGATGCCAAAGGGGTGTCGAGGACCTTCAGCATCAAAAACACCGACATTGAAGCGTTTGTGCAGTGAGAAGGCCGAAGGCCAAGGGCCGAGAGCCGAGAGCCGAGAGCATCGTGTGATCCGTATAAAATATTGTCAAGGGAAATGTAGGGGCGAGGCGTGCCTCGCCCCTACATATGCTCTCAGTCACACGTCCTCTAGTGCCCGAGGATCTGACTCAAAAACAACTTGGAGCGTTCATGCTGCGGGTTATTATAAAAATCCTCTGGGGTGGCCTCCTCCACAATCGCTCCCTTGTCGAAGAACACCACCCGGTCCGCCACCTCCCGAGCAAAACCCATCTCGTGCGTCACCACCAGCATGGTGATCCCCGAGTGCGCCAATTCTTTCATCACGTCCAGCACTTCCTTGATCATCTCTGGATCCAGCGCACTGGTTGGCTCGTCGAACAGCAGAATCTTCGGTTCCATTGCCAACGCTCTGGCAATTGCCACCCTCTGCTGTTGCCCTCCAGAGAGTTGCGCGGGGAATTTCTCGGCCTGTTCGCGGATGCCCACCCGGTCCAGCAACTCGTAGGCTTTCTGTTCGGCTTTCTTTTTGTCCCACTTCCTCACCCGAATGGGGGCCAGAGTGATGTTCTGCAAGACCGTCAAATGGGGGAACAGGTTGAACTGCTGGAACACCATGCCCACATCCCGGCGAATCTGGTCGATGTTCTTCACGTCGTTGTTGAGTTCGATGCCATCCACCACGATCTTGCCGCCCTGATGCTGCTCAAGGTGGTTGATGGTGCGGATGAACGTGCTTTTCCCAGAGCCGGAAGGCCCAATGATGACGACAACTTCACCTTGTTTGACGTTGATGCTGACGTCACGGAGGGCATGGTAGCTGCCGTAATGCTTGTTGACCTTGTCGGCGATGATGATGTCTTTGGCGCCCTGAAGTCGGGCCGGATGTGTGTAACCCATGGTTTTACCTCTTGCTGCGGTTCAAGTTGGCTTCGATCCTGCGGCTGGCTGCGGCCATCGGAATGGTGAAACACAGGTAAATCACCGAAATGCCGATGAACACCTCTTTGTTCAGGCCGATGTAATTGCTGTTGTTGGTGATGCTGTACCCCACCCCGAGCATGTCGGTCAGGCCGATGATGGTCACCAGGGAGGTGTCTTTGAACAGGCTGATGAACTGACCCACAATGGCCGGGACCACCGATCGGAGGGCTTGGGGCAACACAATCAAGAGCATGGT